>CAYVIT010000240.1:0-1550 GCA_964451425.1 uncultured Pirellulales bacterium | reverse complement strand
AGAACGATATCTGTCCAAAATCTTTGTTCCGGGCGTTCCTCGTTTTATGCCGAGGTCGCAGGCCGAAGTGGACCCTTCCTTCAAGCAAATCATTCCCTATGTCATTATGGGCTGCGACGGCAAGTATCTCAACTACGTCAGGGGGACGCGGGCGGGAGAGGCCCGGCTAATCGGAAACCGTTCCATCGGTATAGGAGGCCATATAAATCCCGTCGATAATGAAATTCCCCTCTTCGATACGGACTTTCGCAAGATGTACAATGCCGCCGTGGAACGTGAAGTAGCCGAGGAAGTATCTGTAACAACGACACACACGGACAGTATTGTCGCCCTGCTCAATGACGATTCCAACGAGGTGGGAAGCGTGCACCTCGGCGTGGTCCATTACTGGGTTCTGGATGAGCCAAAGGTTACAAAGCGGGAACAGATGATTACCCAAATGGACTTTAAGACATTGGCCGAGCTGCAAAAGGTCCGAGATACGATGGAGACATGGTCTGGCCTGTGCGTTGATGGGCTTGAAAAATTTACCCCGTGAGTTTACCCTGTGGGATAGCGAAGCGTTATCTCACCGGGCTCGAATATAGATTTTTAAATAAGGGAGAAAACGATGGCTATTAAGGGATTATTACTCATTCTGCTGCTTGGCCTGCTCGGCCTGGTCGGCCTGGCAGCACTGGTCGCAGTTGTGGTTGGAGTGGTGATTCTGCTGGCCAGAAAGAAAAAACAAACTGCTGAACAGACCAAAGAGGATACGAGAAGCGGATAGGGAACAGCGTGTAACGTATTGTGTTAAGCGTACTTCTCATAAACCCTAAATACAAAGAACTAAATCTGATACCTCAGTTAATTGGCCGATGTTCGGAGTACGATGTTATTTCGGAAATAAAATGAAACGGGCTGGGAAGGTAAATTTATGAAGATTATGAAGCTCCTTTTGCAGGTAAACATTTTTTGTGAAGGTTCCGGTGGCGGTTACATAGGATTTGTGAGAAAGGAATATCAATCCGAAGTAACACCATTCATCGGTTTGGGAATCGAGGATTCGGCATGGTTCAGTCCCAAAAGAGTTAATTCAGTGGTCTTGAATCTTGAAAAAAATTATTACCTCGTGACATTGGAAGATAAAAAGCTGGAAAAAGCAGAGGACCTGGAAAAAGTCAAGAAAAAGTACAAGAAACACGGCTGGAAAGAAGGTTAAGCGACCTTTATCGCTGACAATCAAAAATCGTTTCGATTTTGACTTAACACAATAGCTGTCCTGTGCCCCGCAAGCGAAATACGAACACCAGGCATCCAGCATCAATCCTCTAATTCTAAATTCACAATTCTGCATTCTAAATTCTCTAATCCCCCATTACTAATTCCTGATGTTCAAATAAGCAAATTCGCCAAAAAATTCTTTCGCCTTTGAAATTTGGTTTGATCCTGCTTCGCCAGAGGCTACGCAAGGATAAATTTGGTTCGTTTGGGGTTTGATCCTGCTTCGCCAGATGCTACGCAAGGATAAATTGGGTTCGTTCCTGCTTCGCCAGAGGCTACGACAGGAT
>CAYVIT010000239.1:0-1568 GCA_964451425.1 uncultured Pirellulales bacterium | reverse complement strand
GCAATGCCGAACATAAAAAACAAGTATGCAAACGGCGCTGCGAACAGCGGCGAATCAATAATGTCCAAAATTCCGCCAAAGCCCGGCACATTCTGTGATGAATCTTTTTGTTCGGCGTCTCTTTTCAACATAGACTCGACCAAATCACCAAGCTGGCCTATAAAGGCCAAACAAAAGCCGAATATTACTGCCGATAACAGGCTCATTATATCAAAACCTGCGGCAAAGAGAAGAGCGACTATCACTGCTGTCGCGACCGCACCGGCCATACCTTCCCAGGTCTTGCCGGGGCTGATATTAGGCGAGAACTTGTGCCTGCCAAACAGCGTTCCAATTGCGTAAGCCCCTATATCCGAGGACTTTACAACAAAGACAAACATAAGTATCGGCCACAGGCCAAAGTCTATCCGGATGCCCAGTATAAAGGCGCTTAAAAGCCCGAGGTATACGATAGAAAAATAACTTGCACCGCAGTTGGACATTACATCTGAGCTGCCATAGCGAAAATATTGGTATAAAAGCAGTCCAAACAGCGAAAAGGCCGAGGTGAAACAAAAATAGGGAAGGGGCTGAATTTTGATAAGTTGCGTCCAGTACCATGTCCCTGCAAACACGATGGAGGCGATGATTGAAACAGGATTGAAAATCGTCAGTTTTTTTGCCGCAGCAAGTTTGGCAATTTCAAGCTGAGCGGGAATTATTAGCACGGAAACAAGAATAAAGAGCAGCGTTGCCTGGATAGGCTTGTCCACAGCGGAAGCGGTCAGGGACCCGTCCATCCAGCCGTCAAAGATGACTATGGCGGTGAAAAACACCGTCATCAAAGTACCATAAAGCAGTCTGTGTTTGAGCATAATCTCTCGTGTGTTGTATTTCGTTCGTGATACACTTCAGGATTTATGAGCTCCGCTTTTGATGGTACCAAAGCGTCGGTCACGTTTTGCGTAGTTCAGTATTGCTTTTTCCAAATCCTTTTTTCTAAAGTCCGGCCAGAGAGTTTTCGTAACGTAGAATTCACTGTATGAAATTTGCCAGAGCAAAAAGTTGCTTATTCTCATTTCGTTTGCCGTGCGTATCAAAAGGTCCGGGTTGGCAAGGCCGGCGGTGTACAGATGTTGGCTTATGCATTCCTGGTCGATATCTTTCAGTCGCAGTTTTCCTTTTTTGTATTCTTGCGCAATATTCCTGGCTGCGTCGGCGAGTTCCGCTCTGCCCCCGTAGTTTAGTGCAAGGGCAAGTATCATACCCGTGTTGTCGGCGGTGATTTCTATGGTTTTTATAAGCTCTTTTTTTACTGCATCGGGTAGTTGAGCCAGTCGGCCGAGGTGAATCAGCTTTACGTTGTTTTTCATTACTGTAGGACGAATCCCAACAAGGTATTGAGTGTAGAGATGCATAAGCATATTGACTTCGGCTTTGGGTCTTTCCCAGTTTTCTATACTGAAGGAGTATAAAGTCAGTGATTTGATGCCAAAATCGACACAGCATTGGGCTATTTTTTCAACGGTTTTTCCGCCCTGGCGATGTCCTTCGCCTCGCGGCAGACCTTTTTTCTGTGCCCATCGGCC
>CAYVIT010000238.1:0-1721 GCA_964451425.1 uncultured Pirellulales bacterium | reverse complement strand
GCCTTGCGCTGGGGTATCGCTCCGCGCATCAGCTCATATCTTTCAAACGTATGATGCATGACCGCCCTTCCCCCGGTCGCATTCATCATTTTGGCATTAAGACCGAACAGTCCCCGCGATGGTATCATAAATTCCATATGAATAAAGCCGCTGGCTCCGCTTTTTGCATCTACCTTAATAATTTCGCTTCGGCGGTCGCCGAGAAGACTCATCACGGAACTCTGGCAATCCAACGGACAGTCCACCGCCAGTAATTCTATCGGCTCATGACGCCGACCGTCGACTATTCTCAGGATGACACTCGGCTTGCCAACACAAACCTCATACCCTTCACGCCGCATATTCTCCAGCAAAATCCCCAGATGCATCAGCCCTCTGCCGGACACATTGAATTCTTCAGGACTCTGTCCCGCTTCCACACGCAATGCAACATTCTGCTCAAGCTCTTTTTGCAGTCTGTCTCCAATCTGCCTGCCCGTTACGTATTTGCCGTCCCTGCCTGCGAAAGGCCCGTCGTTGACCCTGAACGTCATAGTCATCGTCGGCTCATCCACAGGGACAACCGCAAGCTGCGAAGGTTTGTCCGCACAGGCAATCGTATCACCAATATCAACGGGGTCAAGACCCGATATCGCACATATGTCACCGGCCCGAACGCTTGAAACCTGCTTTCGCCCAAGGCCGTGAAACTGGTGAATTTGCATAACTTTTTGCTGGGTATGCAGGCCCTCCGAGTCAATGACAGTTACTCTCTGGCCTTCAATTATCTGTCCTGAAAAAACCCTGCCTATCGCTATCTTTCCCACGTAATCCGAATATTCCTGGTTTGTTACGAGCATTTGCAGCGGAGCATCAAGGATGACCTGCGGCGGGGGAATATTTTTTATTATGGCATCGAAAACAGGCTGCATATTCCCGCCTCTCTTCTCAATATCCATTGTCGCCCATCCTTCTCTCGCCGATGCGTAAACAAGAGGAAAATCGAGAGCCCCATCATCTGCGCCGAGTGATACAAGCAAATCGAATACTTCATTCACAACATCATCCGGCCTGCTGTTTGTGCGGTCTACCTTGTTCACCACAACTATGGGTCTTAGCTTGTTTTTAAGGGCCTTACTCAACACGAATCTTGTCTGCGGCATAGGCCCTTCAAATGCATCAACCAAAAGCAGCACACCGTCCGCCATTTTCAAAACACGTTCAACCTCTCCGCCAAAATCAGCATGGCCCGGTGTGTCGATGATATTAATTTTATATTCAGTGCCTTTAGAATCCGTGTAATCAATTGAACAGTTTTTACTGAGAATTGTAATACCTCGTTCACGCTCCAGGGGATTCGAGTCCATAATCAATCCATGCTCACCGCCGGCCAGCTTATCAAGCTCTGCCTGACGAAACATCCCCGACTGGTACAGAAGCTGGTCGACCAGCGTCGTCTTGCCGTGGTCAACATGGGCGATTATCGCTACATTACGAATATAATCTGAATACATAACAAACTCTCAAAAAAGAATTAGGGATCAGTAAGGTTTGCTCTAATCCTTGTCGTGCGAACCGAGTAATCTACATTATTATCTTATGAATGTCAATACAAAACCATACCGCCCGAAAGCGCTCCGGACTTTGTTACAGGCCCGGCAGCACCAGAGCCGGCAGCTATGATTGAGGCATTTATGGTAGACTTAGGATGCGAATAAAGTGTCTTGAATCTTATTTAATTA
>CAYVIT010000237.1:0-1908 GCA_964451425.1 uncultured Pirellulales bacterium | reverse complement strand
GGTCCAGCCGTCAAAGAGTTGAGTATGCACTACCATCGTCGTAATGTACGGCCGTAAGGAAGGATTAACCGCAGAGAACACCGAGAGCGCAGAGAAAATAAAAAAGTGGATTCCTGCTTCCGCAGGAATGACAAGGATAAAGGAGCAGTAAAATGAAACGTTTAGTTTTTATGTTGCTGATAATCGCTGCAATTGCCAGTAGTGCCCAGTCGAAAGTTGATTTGGTTACGCTTCCTTCGCGGGATACGGTTCAGCTTACTATATATAACTCAGCGGATATGACCTTAGTTCGCGAAAGCAGGGCACTAACGCTAAAAGATGGCAAAAACAAGCTGCAGTTCTCGTGGGCAAATACCCTCATCGACCCGACGAGCTTAGAGATGCTGCCCAAAGCTAACGCAGACAAAATCGATATTGCTGATTTGACCTATCCGCCGAGAGTCACAAATCTTGGGCTGTGGAATATCGAGAGCGGCGTAAGCGGAAAGGTGCCGGTTGAGATTACATATTTGACCAGCGGCCTGTCCTGGCGGGCGTTTTATATGGGGACAATCACAGAAGATGAAAAGACGATGCGCCTGCAAGGGTATGTGCGAGTAACCAACAATAGCGGTGAAGACTATGAAAATGCTCAGACACGATTAATAGTCGGCAAGGTGCACATACTCGACCAGATAGCTGAGCTTGCGAGGCGACAGTATCCCTATGGACGACCGGGAGAAGTCAGGATAATGAGGGATCTATCGGCTCGCAGAGGAATGGAAGCCAAGACAGAATTGGCAGCCGTTACATTGGCCGCAGCTGGAGCACCAAGGGAACCAAAGGAAATCAAAAAAGAGGGCTTGAGCGAGTATTTTCTTTATACAATTGAGGGAACAGAGACAATTCCGACCGGCTGGTCAAAACGGCTGATTAGCTTTAACGTTGACGAGGTGCCGGTGGTGAATCTCTATAAATATGAGCAAGAGCGTTACGGTGACTCAGTAGTTCGTTTCCTCAGCTTCAAAAATGATGAAGAACACAAACTCGGCGAAACGCCCATCCCCGGCGGAATGCTGAAGGTTTATAGGGGTGTTGGCGATAAGGGACATCTTTCCTATACGGGCCAGTCTTCGTTTAAGTATATTCCCGTAGATGATGATGTGGAGCTTAACCTTGGGGCGGTTGGCGATGTTGTTGTCGAGCCGACGCTTATGGACTTTGAGACGAAGAATTACAGGTTCGATAGAAACCGCAACATATCCGGCTGGGATGAGATTCGCAGGTTCAAGATAGAAGTTAAAAATACTCGCGATATTGGCGTTAAGGTCGAGATTCAGCGGAACTTCCCCACGCAATACTGGAAGCTGGAGAAAAGCGGCGACTTTGGCCAGTTCGAGAATGTTGACCTGGATACGGTCAAGTTTACGCTTGTTTTGCAGCCGCGGTCAAAGCAGGTTTTCGAGTATACCTTGACCACATATCATGGCGTAAGACAGGAGGACTGGACGAAAGCTTCACGTCGAGATTGACACATTTGAAATTGTAGCTAAAAGTCGAGGGTCTTATCTCGTATATTTTCCTTTATGTACGGATTCTCCGTGAGGAGTCCCAAGGACTACGGATTGGCAATGCCGGGTGATGGCGCAGCCGCCTTCCAGTTGGCCACGTCATTGCCATAGTCAGTAGCAACCTTGCGAGAAAGTGATTTGCCAAGACCATCCGCTTCGGTCGGCCATAGGTCCACACCGCAGGGAACATCTTCAGAATGTAAACCATCACTGTAAGTTACCCTGTCAATACGGATATAATATCGTGTACCTTCCTCATCGGTATCGCCCGGCATAGCTATCTGTAACCTCTCGCCGGCGTTGCTTAAAAAGCCGTCATAACCGCCGACTACCTGAACTGTAGGCGGAAGCGGATAAC
>CAYVIT010000236.1:0-2192 GCA_964451425.1 uncultured Pirellulales bacterium | reverse complement strand
GACCAATGCGGTCATAAAATGTTCGCAATATTAGCAAGGTGCCGTGTCGTGTTGCAAAAATCCCAAAATATCTCTACCAATTTTATATTATCTTATTGACTCTAAACTGTCAAAACAGAAATTCGAAAATTTTGCAGATTTTTTAAGTCATTGATTTTTGGCGTCAAAACGGCCTTTTGTATAGGTAAGTCTAATCAGCCTTTATCGGCAAAGAACCTATCCTTTTCGTTCTTGAGTTTACTATGCTTTCAGCATAGAATAGTTTGTTTTTGGATACTGTTGACATTCAAAGAAGCGTAGTACAGGCCAGTATATGGCACAATTCAAGCTCAATAATGAGTATAAGCCTGCCGGCGACCAGCCGGAAGCTATAAGCCGGCTCGTAGAAGGTCTACGCACAGGCAGCAAATTCCAAACTCTTATGGGCGTTACCGGCAGCGGTAAAACATTCACTATGGCTAATGTCATAGCACAGAACAACCTGCCGGCCCTTGTTATCTCCCACAATAAGACATTAGCGGCCCAGCTTTATGAGGAATTCAAGGAGCTTTTTCCCGAAAATGCCGTCGAATACTTTGTCAGCTATTACGATTATTATCAGCCGGAGGCATATATCCCGCAGCGCGATATTTACATAGAAAAAGACGCCTCGAAGAATGCCGACCTCGACCGGCTCCGGCTATCGACCACTACAAGTCTGTCTGCAAGAGATGATGTGATTATCGTTGCCTCTGTCTCCTGCATTTTCGGCCTCGGCTCGCCCGAAGACTATAAGGCTTCTGTCATAGCGGTACGGACAGGCGATTCCTTAGAGAGAAATGGCCTGCTCGGAAGATTGGCGGATATCCAGTACAGCAGAAACGATATCGATTTCCAGAGGGGGACATTCAGGGTTCGTGGCGATGTGGTCGAGCTATATCCTTCTTACGAATCTTTCGCAATACGCATCGAATTCTTCGGCGACCAGATTGAGAAAATCAGCTATATAAATCCCATATCTGCCCAGACCCTGGCCGTCGAAGAACAGGTTTTTATATATCCGGCCCAGCACTACATTATGCCCGGCTACAGAATTGACTCTGCGGTAACGAGCATAAAAGAAGAGCTGGAGCAGCGGCTGCAGGAGCTGAAGCAGCAGGGTAAACTTCTGGAAGCACAGCGGCTGCAGGCCCGGACGATGTATGATATCGAGATGATACAGGAGGTCGGCTATTGCAGCGGGATTGAAAATTACGCCAGGCACCTGTCCGGATTGCCCCCCGGAGCCAGACCTTACACCCTGATTAACTACTTCCCGAAGGAGTTTCTTTTATTTATAGACGAGTCTCATGTTGCTATTCCGCAGTTGAGGGCAATGTGGGCCGGTGACAGGAGCAGAAAAGAGGTCTTGGTTGAGCATGGCTTTAGATTACCCAGCGCATTAGACAACCGGCCGCTGCGTTTTGAAGAGTTCCAGGAGAATTGGTCCAACGTCATTTTTGTCTCCGCAACGCCCGGTCCGTTCGAGCTGGAAAAATGCAATAATGAGGTTGTCGAGCAAATCATAAGGCCTACCGGGCTGGTGGACCCTGAAATCTATGTACACCCGGCCGGCAATCAGGTACCCCATATGCTCGATGAAATCGCCAAACGGGTCAAGGCCAGGGAGCGGATGCTCGTTACAACCCTGACAAAGAGAATGGCCGAAAACCTGTCCGGCTTCATATCAAAAAAGGGTTTTAAGTGTCGTTATTTACACAGCGAAATCGATACCCTCGAAAGAATTGAGATACTGAGGGACTTACGCCATGGCGAGTTTGATGTTCTGGTAGGAATAAACCTTTTGCGGGAAGGTCTGGATTTGCCGGAGGTCTCAGCCGTCGCCATTCTTGATGCGGACAAGGAAGGTTTCCTGCGAAGCCAGACATCGTTGATACAAATAATCGGCAGGACCGCCAGGAACATCAACGCCACGGTCTTTTTATATGCCGATACCGTTACCAAATCGATGCAAAAAGCTATTGACGAAACGAACAGACGCCGTAAAATTCAGCTACAATACAATAAAGAACATAATATTAAACCCGAAACGATAAAGAAGGAAATTCGTAAAGGATTGGCCCAGCAGATAAAAGCGAGGCAGATTGCCCGCCAGGCGGTCCAGTTCAGCGACCGTGAATATGAAAAAGTTGAGCTGGCCGGCCAGATTGAGA
>CAYVIT010000235.1:0-2222 GCA_964451425.1 uncultured Pirellulales bacterium | reverse complement strand
AGGGTGGGCTTCAGCCCACCAATTCCTTAAGCGCCGATGATGTTCAACTTGCATTTCGGTATCGAAGCCAAAAATTTCGCCCCGTAGGATTTATTGACCACGCGCGAATCCAGAATCACCACGATGCCGGTATCGCTCTTACTGCGGATGAGTCGCCCGAAGCCCTGCTTGAACTTGATAATCGCCGAAGGCAATTGATAGTCATTAAAAGGGTTTCCCCCCTGCTCTCGTATCTGTTCTAATCTGCCCGCCAGCAGCGGCTTGTCGGGCACTGCAAAAGGCAGCCGAACAATAATCACATTGCTAAGCGCTGCCCCCGGCACATCAACGCCCTGCCAGAAGCTGTCCGTCCCGAACAATACGCTGTTGCCCTCAGCCTTGAAGTGTTTCAAAAGCACCGTCCTGTCGATACCCGCCCCCTGCTGCAGCAGTTCAATATCATTCTCCTCCAGCCACTCGCCAAGCTCCTCCGCCAGTGTCCCTAACATCTTATAGCTGGTGAAAAGCACAAATGCCCGTCCCTTTGTTTGCTGTATGTATTTTTTCAGCTTTACTGCCGCCGCTTGTATAAAACCCGAATCGTTCGGGTTTGGCAGCGCCTTTTCGATATAAATCGTGACCTGCTTTTCGTAATCGAAAGGCGAGCCAAGCCGCAGTGCATCGTAATCTTCCAGCCCGATTCGCCCGGCAAAAAATTCAAATCCCTTTTTCGTATCGCGTGTTGCGTATTGTGTATTACGTGTGTCACATTTCGTCTTTTTCCCGCACGACGCATCACGCACGGCGCACGACGAATATGCCCCGCAGCTCAAAGTTGCGCTCGTCAATATCACCGATTCATATTTATCGAACAGGCACCTCTTTACGTCCGGCCCGACATTTACCGCCGCACTTTTCAATACGACTCGCCCCTGGCGGCCCCCTCCTCCGCTGCCCGCCTCCACCCAGTAAACATAATCCGGCTGCTTCTGCGCCAGAAAGCACTCTAACTCCATAGCAAGCCCCGCACACCGGTCGACGAACCGAGTAATCTCGAATTTCTCATCGACGTCTTCCGTCTGTTTGGCCAGTTTGACTAATTCTAATCGCAGCTCCTTCAGGTGTCCCCCTATCCTGTCCTCAACGAAATTCGCATAACATCTTCCGTTGGCCTGCTTCTTATTTTCTTCGAACCACTCCCGGACCGTCTTAAAAAACGCCCTCGCCTCCTTATCGATTCGCCCGACCATTTTTATCGCTGCTTCTATTTTGCTCCCTGTACCCATATAAGCCAGAAGCCCTCTGTGCGTACGCGGATTATAAAGCCCGTCAAGCAGAAATCTTACCCTGTAATTGCTGATATCGATTCCGAAATGGTCTTCCGCCACGTGCTCGATATTCTGTGCCTCGTCGATTATCACATAACGGTAGTCCGGCAAAACCGACGCCCCTTGTTCCTTCAGAACAAGGTCGCTGAACAGCAGCGCATGGTTGGCCACAACGATGTCGGCTGTTTCCAGTCGCCGCCTTGCCCGCCAGTAAAAGCATTCACGAAAATGCCGGCATTTCCTGCCCCGGCAGTTACCGTGCTCGCTCTTGACCGCATCCCACACCTGGCCCTTCGGCACAAACGTAATGCTGCTTAGCGAACCGTCTTCCGTTTCCCTGGCCCAGTCATTTATCACCGTAAACTGTGACCCGGACTCATCGAACAGCCGGCCCTGCCTTCGCAGCGCAAATTCAAGCCGCCTTTTGCATAGATAATTCCCTCTGCCTTTTGCCAGCACAGCCGTAAATCCGCGAGGCAGACACTTGGTCAGAAATGGAATGTCCTTTCCCGTCAGTTGTTCCTGAAGTGTAATGGTAAAAGTACTGATTAGCACCTTGCTTGCCCCGTTAGAACGCTTCCTTTTTTGGATTCTCTCCGCATTGGTAGAATTTCCAACGGGGCCTGCGTTTTTGTAGACCAGCTCTATCGCCGGGATAAGATATGCAAAGCTCTTACCGACCCCCGTACCCGCCTCGACGGCTAAATGCTTACCGTCCGCAAACGCCTTCTGCACCGCCCGCGCCATCTGCACCTGCTCCGCCCGCTCCTCGAACCCGCTAAACGACCGCGAAATCACCCCGCCCGCCCCAAAAACATCTTCTATATCCAAACCTGTATTCGCCTTTATCATAACAAAAAATATTACCCGTATTCATCACTCAACGCAAGCACCGAATATCGAGCCGATATTTAG
>CAYVIT010000234.1:0-2244 GCA_964451425.1 uncultured Pirellulales bacterium | reverse complement strand
TGCCAACCTCGCTGTTTTTTCTCATATCGATAATGCCGGGGCTGAAACGCAGAGAAGAACTCGACCAGCAGGGCACGTTGTGTTCCCGGGCAAGCTGAAATATTTCAAGCACATCTGCCAGATTACCGGCCATAGGCTTATCGATGAAGACGGGTTTCTTCGCTTCTATTACGGGCCGTACCTGCTCCAGGTGGGGCCGGCCGTCGACACTCTCCAGCAGTACGCCGTCAACTTTGCGGCACAGCTCTTCAATGCTGTCTACAATTTCGACACTAAACTCATCCTGCAGTTGTTTGGTGAATTTATCCACTCGATTAGCCGAAGAAGGAATATCCGGCGAACCGCCGGGGTAGCCGACTACGACCTTACACCCATATTTTTTCGCCGGGTCATTGATAACCCTCGTAAAAGCGATAACATGCGAGGTGTCGAGGCCGATTATACCAAGACGAATATCTTTCGCTTCAGCCTGTGTGATAAAAGGCAGCGTCAGAAATACAAGTAACAATACTATCAGCAAAATGGTCCGATTCATAAGTATCTCTCCACAAAATATGATTGATTACGCAAAATCTTCATTTTCAATGTAACATTTACTCAGCAGATAATTATATTTAAGAATCTTTTCGCTTCGTAACATCAAGTAATCGCTTTTGTTGCTCCTGTTGTAAATCCGCCGTCCACCAGAATTATCTGGCCTGTTAAATATTGCGAGGCATCCGATGCCAAAAAGATAACCGTGCCGTCAAGGTCATGCGGCAGGCCGGGGCGATTGAGCGGAATGCGATTTGTGATATATTCGACCCATTCCTTGTTCTCGTATAACACCGCATTTTGTGCCGTCTTAAACCATCCCGGCGCCAGCACATTGACAGTAATCCCGAACCTGCCCCACTCGGCGGCCAAACTTCTGGTCATCGATAAAATAGCGCCCCGACTGGCCGTATAAGGTACAATTCCCTCCATACCGAAAACACACGTACACGAACCGACGTTTATTATCCTGCCATAGTTTCTTTTTATCATCTCCTTCGCCACCGCCTGGGCACAGAAGAAGCTGCCCTTCAGATTCGTATCTAATACGGTGTCCCAATCCTGCTGCGAAACTTCAGTGCTTGGCTTTCGGATATTAAGGCCTGCGTTATTGACCAGGATATCAATCTTTCCATATTCTTTCATGGCCATACTAACCATATTTTCAATGTCGCCTTGTGAAAGCACATCCAGCTGAATTGGTAACGCCTTTCTACCCAGAGACTCTATTTCCTGTTTGAATTCAGTCAGCCTCGATATGTCCCTGCTGGTAATCACCAGGTCGGCCCCGGCTTTGGCAAGGGCCCGTGCAAAATATTGGCCCAGTCCGCGACTCGTCCCTGTAACAATGGCTACTTTGCCGGAAAGGTCAAAAAGTTCTACCATATTCACTGTCCTCAAATCCTAAGGTTCCAAAACGATTTTCAGTAAATTCTCTTCAGCCTTGAGCAGCCGCTCAAAGGCCTGTGGCCCATCTTTCAACGGCAAAACATCGCTGATTAACGGCCCCACATTGATTTTGCCTGAAGCAACCAGTTCTATGCAATCACGAAATTCACCTGAGCTTGCGTACGAGCCCGTGAAAGTAAGCTCGCCGGCAATAAACTGCTGCAAATCAAACTCCGCCATCTTTTCCAAATTGCCGACGGCGACAACCTGTCCACCCATCTTTGTCACCGAAACAGCATCCTGAAAAGTGCTTGCGTACCCAACGGCCTCAAAAGAAACATCCACACCTTTATTGTCTGTTTTTTCAAAGACGATTTCTTTTAGGTCTGACTTTTCAGGATTGATGACTTCATTCGCTCCGAGCTTGCCCGCCACATTAAGCCGAAATTCGTTAATATCCGATACGAAAATCTTACGGGCACCCTTTAGCCTAACAGCCTGCAGAATAAAAAGGCCGATTGCCCCGGCCCCAATGACGACAACCGTATCTTTATTCGACAGGGAGGCTCTGTTGGCGGCGTGTACACCTATCGATACAGGCTCCAGAAGCGCCGCATGTACGAACGAAAGTTGCTCCGGAATTTTTGAGACAATCCACCACGGCACCGCGACATATTCTGCAAACGCGCCATGCCTTTTGAAATCCGGCGTGGAGACACCAAGGACCTGGCGATGTTCACAGCGATTATAAAAACCGGCCCGGCACGGCTCGCATTGATTGCAATAAACAGTTGAATCGAAACAGACTCTGTCGCCTTTTTT
>CAYVIT010000233.1:0-2269 GCA_964451425.1 uncultured Pirellulales bacterium | reverse complement strand
ACCGACCTCACGCTTATCAGGCGTGCGCTCTAACCAACTGAGCTACGAGCCCTAAACTAATTGATTATTGATAAATGATTATTAGCAAATTTACAACCATCCATCAATACGAAAATAATCAATCACAAGCTAATAGGGCCCGCCGGTTATACCTATTTAGTTAAAAAAGAGCAATAAAAAAAACCGCTGCTTAAAACTGCCAGCGGTCATTGCAAGCGTTCGCTTATATTACAAGCAGTTTAAAGCAAAAAGGCACAAGTTATCAAGAATTTTCTCAAAGTCCTAATAATCCTTTTCAATAAGGCTGTTAGACACAACAACCAACCCACCTACTTTCGATTCTATACATGTAATGACGGGTCGTCAAGCAATTTTCTTCAATAATAATTGATATTTTTTGTCTTTTTGATAGATTTACGATGGAATAGGGCGAAATGTTCGGAAAAGAGGTGTAAAATCAATGTTTTTTGCTATTTATCTATCTTTTCAGTGTCGGGAGGAAGTTGTGCTCCGGGCTTGCTTAGGTCCAGGGTGTATGGTTTTCCCTGATTATAGAGCTCCAATCGCCTGCGAATCTGCTTTGTTACCTCGTCTTGAGCATCGGGTGAGACTAAGGCAAGGGCTTTTTGAAGCAAGGCAAATAAAGAGTAAAATAGGAAAGATAGAGATGCACATGTTTTTAGTTGATATCCCGGCTTGCTTGTGTTAGCTTTTAGGAATGCCGAGGGCCGCACGAATAGTTGTTACTGAAGTAGCTCATCATATCACCCAACGCGGCAACAACCGTCAAGATGTCTTTTTTGTTGACGATGACCGCCTTGTGTATCTGGAGCTACTTCGAAAAAATTGTGAGAAATACGGGATGAGGGTACAAGGTTATTGCCTGATGACGAACCACGTTCATCTTGTCGCAATTCCCGAGAAAGAAGAATCGCCGGCAAAGGCAATCGGGCAAACGCACTTTTGCTATTCGCAATACATCAACCGATTTCACAAGCGCAGCGGCCAGAAACAGACTATTGTCGTTAATGATATTATCAGCCCCGATAACATTATCTACTCTGTGGAGTATGAATACGATGTGGCAGGTCGGCTGAAGAATGTCGGCGAACCGTTACAACAATATGGCTACCAGAATATAGCGGGCTTTGACTACGATAAAAACGGTAATCGCTCCCAGCTAATGTATTATCGCACTGGCAGCGAGGCCGGTCCCACAGTCTCCGTTGACTACACTTATAACCTCGACAACTATCTTACGAAATTCGCAACTGCCGGTGGTCCGACCTATACTTTCGGCGGAACATACGGCCCTCAGTCAGACTGGGCCAAAATTGACGGTCTCGGCAGGCTCTGCGACGCCGACGAAACCATCTCCAAAACCAGCGGTACTGTTGATTTCAGCTACGGTTTCGATTACGATATGCGTTCACAGTTAAAGCAGGCTTCCATAGACAAGAACAGCAGTCCTTATTGGAACGCCGAATATAATTATCGAAAGGATGGCAATTTGGATTCCAGGCAGATTCAGGAGGCTTACAGCACTTTCACTTACGATGGTGATCTGCTTCTAACTGCCAGCACAAGCAGTCCACAAGACGGTTTGGTTGGACACTGGAAAATGGATGATAATGCTCCCAATCCAAACGTGGCAGACAGCTCCGTATATGGCAATAACGGCACGTTTAATGATCCAACAGGCAATCCCAATACAGATGCACACGATTGGACAGGCGAGATAGATGGCGCTTTGACTTTCGATGGTACTGATGATTATGTTAATTGTGGTGGCGACAGTTCTCTTATGAACAGGCAGACTCTTACAGCCTCGGCATGGATAAACGGAGATAGCTTCTCAAGGGGCGATGGATACAATGTGTTTATGGTTGTATGTCTTGAACAAGCAGTTTCGGAGTTTGATTGGGGATTAAGAGTTGATTCTGGATTTCCAAAATTTTGGGTTCGTGTACCTACTGGTTATAAAAGTGCAACGCCTGCATCTACTATATCAACAGGCCAATGGTATCATCTTGCAGGAACATGGGATAGATATGGCGGTAGTGATAATCTGAAAATCTATGTGAATGGTGTTTTAAAAGCAACGAACACAGTAAATGAGAATTTGCGTACGTATGGAACTCAGGTTGCTATTGGAAGGGAATTACACCCAACAGTTAATGAATATTTCGACGGCGCAATCGACGATGTTCAAATCTATGACAGGGAGCTGTCCTCAGATGAAATTAAAGCTATATACAATCGTGGGTTC
>CAYVIT010000232.1:0-2327 GCA_964451425.1 uncultured Pirellulales bacterium | reverse complement strand
ACGAACCCAATTTATCCTTGCGTAGCCTCTGGCGAAGCAGGAACGAACCCAATTTCAAGGGCAAAAAAATGCTATATCTGACGATTAACACCCGGCGTAAGTCTTTCGGCTGCTACGCCGACTGGCGTTTCTTCGCCGCCGCTCATGGTCTTAATCTGTCTTGTTTCGTAGGACTGCTTTTGGGCCACGCCCTCATTTTCAGTGAAAAAAACAGCAAGTACGAGAAATCCCCTATAAAGCCGCAGCCGGTCTTTGTCGATTTGTATAGATAAGAAAATCCTTGTATTTTCAGCAGGGACAAGGGATAATAACGGTCGATTTTCGATTGAAAATTGAAAATAATAAATATCCGAAGGAGGTTTAGAAATGAACGAAAACCAGCCTAAAGAAAACGTTCTTGTTGACACGACCGATTGCCTCGAAGCCATTGGCGTCTTCAGGGGATGGAAAAACTTCTTATTTGTCATCTCACTATGCTGTCTTTTACTGCTGCAGTTGTCTTTTTTGGTGGTAAAATTTGACATTGTTAAAGCCGGCGGCGATGCATCGGCCGTTGGGGCGGCAGGTCCGGGGCAAATAGAAATGGCGGCCCAGACCGTTAAGACCGATCCTAACCTAACTGTAAAAACGGTACTAACGCCCCAAGAAAGTTCTTTCCTTGATTTTACTTTCGAGCGTTTGGCCTCGCTAATCCGTTTTTTCAACTTTGTGCTTATACCGGCAGCTATACTTTACTGTCTGACAATGCTTTTCAGCCTGAAGGTCTCTCTGCTTGGCCGACTCGGCGGAATAAACCATATCGCCAGGGCTTTCTTCCTGTCTCTTACCTTTGCTGTTTTCCTGCTGCCCTGGCAGCGGTTCTTTCCCGGTGTATTTCTCGGAGCGATGTACACACCAGCCGAATTACAAAGTGCCTGCGCCAAAGCGGACAGCTACAACATATTCACCATAACCCTGCATTATCTGCGCTTCAGCGGCTACTGGCTGGTGGTTGTTCTGCTGCTTATCTTCGCACAGCTTCGCAGCAGCCGCTGGGCAAAGGCGACCCTTCGCCGGCTGGAGGTTATATAAAAAGAATTGCCAAAGGTCGGCTATGATTTGCAGTGATGCGCCTCGGCACAAAACCGCCATTTAGAAAATGCAAATCAAATGGATGCTCACCTTAGTGTGATTGGGCGTAATCTGTGAGCACGCGTAAGTTTTCGGGCGGCGTGTTACGAGTAACTTCACAGCCGGCACCCACAATAAAATTGCCTCCCGCCTCCTTATGGCACTGCCCTATTGCCTGATGTATCTTCTCCGGCGTACTATCCTGAAGGACCGCTACAGGGTCGATATTGCCGAGAAGTATCTGAGTCTGCCCCATTTTTTCCCGACCCTCCGAGACAGGAACCATATAATCCAGGTCAACGATTTCACAGCCCAGACGCCCGATGCCTTTTAGAAGGTCCCGTGTGTTACCGCAAATGTGCAGCCGAACCGCCGCCCCCAGCTCGTGGACGCCGTCTATCAGCCTCTTTTCATAGGGCCAGACAAATTCCTCATACAAATCAGGACCAATAAGAGAAGCAGCGGCATCGCCAATGCCCATTATGTCGACGCCCGCCTCAATCTGGAATTTAGCGAAGTTCAATTCCATCTCAATTACAAATTCGAAAAGGTCGCGAACAAAGCCCGGGTCATCGAAGAAGTCCATCATTAATGTATTGATTCCTCGCAGGTCGGCGCCCTCTGCACAAGGGCCTTCAATCCAGCCTTCGATAATCTTTTCGCTGCCTATTTTTTCCCTAAAAAGGGCGACTCCCTCGACCCTGTCCTGCATTCGTCCGCCGCCAAGGACATCGGGCATTTTCAGAGAGGCCAGTTTGGTTTTATCGGCCAGCAGATTATTTTGATTATCGATAGCCGGCGGTGAATCCTCCGAAAAGATGATTGCGGCCCCACAGTCTGCGGCCTCACGAGTCGGGTCGGATATCACGGATACATGGTCAAAATCGAAATCCTGCGCCACTTTCAACTGGCCTTCGACCAATAACCTATGGTCGGTTGCATACTCCTTATACTTTTTACCGATACTGTCGGCGGCAAGCTGCATGGTGATGGGCATAAGAGGCAAATGGTCTATCTGCCCGCCTTTGAAGAGATTAAAGATACGTTCGCGGCTATTCATATTTTTCCTCATTCATTGTTTTCAGACTTTACATTCAATTTTACTATGCTCAGCCTTTATTTTCCAGGTCTTTCTGTTGGTCGCCGCTTGGGCCAGATCCGGCTTCGGTAGAGGCTACGCAAGGATAAATTGGGTTCGTTTTGGGTTCGTTTTTCCC
>CAYVIT010000231.1:0-2767 GCA_964451425.1 uncultured Pirellulales bacterium | reverse complement strand
AGCTTGATATATTTGTAAAAGATGCTACAATCCCCGGTTCGCGATTTATATATTATTGGTTTTTCGGTCAATTGAAAGGAGTTTTTAGAATGGCAAATCAATTTGTGTATTTCTTCGGCGGTGGTAAAGCGGATGGTCATGCAAAGATGAAAGAGCTGTTGGGCGGCAAGGGCGCCAACCTGGCGGAGATGTCAAAGCTGGGCATCCTCGTTCCGCCCGGCTTCACCATTACAACCGAGGTCTGTACTCACTATATGAATAAAGGCGGAAAGTACCCGAAAGGACTCAGGGCAGAAGTGGAAACAGCTTTGAAGAAGGTCGAGAAAATAATGGGGATGCGCTTCGGCGACAGTGAAAATCCTCTTCTTTTCTCCGTGCGCTCCGGAGCTCGTATATCGATGCCGGGTATGATGGAGACTGTCTTGAATATTGGTCTGACTGAGTCTACGCTGCCGGGATTGGTTGCGAAGAGCGGCAGCGAACGGTTTGTATACGATGCATACAGGCGTCTCATTATGATGTATTCAGATGTGGTTATGGAGAAAGCGGGGGGCATCGAGCCGAAGGAGGGGATGGGTATTCGCCAGCAGCTCGAAAAAGAAATGCGAAAAATGAAAGATGCCAAAGGCGTCAAGGTTGATACGGAGCTGGATGTCGGCGACTTGAAAAAACTGGTGAATATCTTCAAGAAAAAAGTCAAGCAGGTCCTTAAAAAGGATTTTCCGGATGACCCCAACGATCAGCTCTGGGGAGCTATCTCGGCGGTCTTCCGGTCCTGGAACGGCAAACGGGCGGTGGCGTATCGCAGAATCGAAAATATACCCGGCGGCTGGGGGACAGCGGTGAGCGTGCAGACGATGGTGTTCGGCAATATGGGCGAGGGCAGCGCCACGGGCGTTGCCTTCACGCGCAACCCTGCTACGGGTGAGAATAAATTCTACGGTGAATTTCTGGTCAACGCCCAGGGAGAAGACGTCGTGGCCGGTATTCGGACACCGCAGGCCATCAACGCGGTCTCGAAAATGGAGGCCTCCAAACACCTTCCATCTCTGGAAGAACTAATGCCGAAGCTCTATAAACAATTAGCCAATATCCGCACGAGGCTGGAGAAACACTACCGTGACATGCAGGATGTCGAATTCACTATCCAAGATGGGAAACTGTACATGCTGCAGACGCGAGTCGGGAAGCGCAACGGCGCAGCCGCGGTGCGGATGGCTGTGGAGATGTGCGAGGAAAAACTTATCTCTAAGAAAGAGGCGATTTTGAGGGTCAAGCCGGAACAGCTTGATGAGCTTTTGCATCCGATGCTGGACCCGAAGTCGGAAAAAAAGGCCAATAAACTTGCAGAGGGTCTTCCGGCGGGGCCGGGCGGTGCATTCGGGCAAATCGTTTTTACCGCCGACGACGCCGAAGACTGGGCCAAGAAGGGTAAAGAGGTCATTCTTGTCCGTGACGAAACCAGTCCTGAGGACGTGCACGGGATGCGGGCGGCGCAGGCGATTCTGACCGCGAAGGGTGGTATGACGAGTCACGCGGCCCTGGTTGCAAGGGGCTGGGGCAAGTGCTGCATCGTGGGCTGCGGGGCTTTGAATATCAGCGCGTCAAAGAAGGTCCTGTCCGTAAAGGGGAAAAAGCTGCGTGAAGGTGACTGGATTTCTCTTAACGGCACGAAGGGCGTTGTCTATGAAAGTAAAGTCGGTTCGCTTGCCGCCGACCCGGGGAAGAACGTTCACTACAAGAAACTGATGTCGTGGGCGGACAAACTGAGGAAGTTAAATATCCGAACCAATGCGGACAATCCGGAAGATGCGAAATTAGCGAGGCGTTTCGGCGCCGAGGGTATCGGATTGACACGCACGGAACATATGTTTTTTGGGCCGGACCGCCTTACATCCATGCGGGAGATGATTCTGGCCGACGACAAAGCAGGTCGAAAAAGGGCACTGAAGAAACTGCTGCCGCTTCAGAGGAAAGACTTTACCGGCATCTTTAAGGCGATGGACGGACTTCCGGTTACGATTCGAACGCTGGACCCGCCGTTACATGAGTTCCTGCCTCAGGATGAGGCCAGCCAAAAAGAAATGGCAAAGCAGATGAAGGTTTCTGTGGAGGCGATACGGGAAAAGGTGCAGTCTTTACACGAGCTGAATCCTATGTTAGGTCATCGAGGCTGCCGGCTGGGTATCACGTATCCTGAGATTACCGCTATGCAGGTACAGGCGATTATGGAGGCGGCGTGCAATGTTGCCAAGCGCGGCGTGAAGGTTTATCCCGAGATTATGATTCCGCTTATTGGGACCAGGGCGGAACTTGAGAACCAGCGGCAGGTGGCGGTGGATACGGCCAAGCAGGTCATTAAGAAAACGGGCGTGCGCGTCAAGTATCTTGTGGGTACGATGATAGAGATACCGAGAGCGGCCCTTACGGCGGACCAGATAGCCGAGGTTGCGGAGTTCTTCAGCTTCGGAACGAATGACCTGACGCAAATGACGTTTGGCTACAGCCGAGACGATGCGGGCAAGTTCCTGCCTTATTATCTGTCGAAGCATATCCTTCCAGATGAGCCGTTCCAGACACTGGACCAGGAAGGGGTGGGCCAGCTTGTTGCTATGGGTGTGCAGCGCGGCAGGTCGAGCAGACCTAACCTGAAGGTCGGCATCTGCGGCGAGCACGGCGGCGACCCGAGGTCCATAGAATTCTGTCACAAGGTGGGGATGAATTATGTTTCATGTTCGCCGTTCAGGGTGCCGATAGCAAGATTAGC
>CAYVIT010000230.1:0-2813 GCA_964451425.1 uncultured Pirellulales bacterium | reverse complement strand
GTATCTTGAGTCTTGCGTCTTAAGTCTTATATCTTGCGTCTTGTATCTTGCCTCTTGAGTCTTGAGTCTTGCCTCTTGAGTCTTGAGTCTTGCCTCTAATGGAGCCACGTCGGCCCGTGGCTTATATCAACCTTGAGGGGAACATCGAGTTTAATCGCGCTGGCCATTTCTTTTTCTATCCAATTAGAGTGTTTCTCAGCTTCGTCTGCCGGCAGCTCAAAAACCAGCTCATCGTGTACCTGCAGAATCAATTTCACGGGCAAATCTTTGTCCTCGATTTTTCGCTGGATGGAAATCATCGCCACTTTTATCAAATCCGCCGCCGAGCCTTGGACGACGGTATTGACAGCGAGCCGCCGGGCCTGGGCTCGCTTGTTGGCATTTTTGCTGGCCAGGTTAGGGATGGTTCGCCGCCGATGCAGTATGGTTTCTGCATAGCCGGCCTGTTTGGCTTTTTCTACGCATTCATCCATAAACTTGCGGATGGAGCTGTAGCGGGCGAAATACTCATCGATGAACTTTTTGGCCTCAGCTTGGCTGATTCCAATCGACCGCGACAGTCCGAACGGCCCCTGGCCGTAAATGATTCCGAAGTTGACCGCCTTGCAACGCGAACGCATTTCGTCCGTTACCTCTTCGATGGAAACATCGAAAATCTGCGATGCCACGAAGCGGTGGATGTCCCTGTCCGCGGCGAAGGCGGCCGTCAGGGCTTTGTCCTTCGAAAAATGTGCCAGAAGCCGAAGCTCGACTTGTGAATAATCGGCACTGAGGATGCAGTCCTTTTTTTGTTTCGGAATGAAGGCCGAGCGAATCCTTCGGCCGAGTTCTGTGCGGATGGGGATATTCTGCAAATTCGGGTCGCTGGAGCTGAGCCGCCCCGTAGCGGTAACGGTCTGATTGAAAGAAGCGTGGACGCGGTCGGTGCGAGGATTTATTAGTGAGCCGAGCTTATCCAAATAAGTATTTTTCAGTTTGGTGAGCATTCGATACTGAAGAATCGGCTCAACGACGGGATGCTCGTAGCGAAGCTCTTCGAGGACGGCTGCATCAGTGCTGCGCCCGGTCTTGCCTATGCGGATGGGCGTCAGGCCGAGACTGTCGAAGAGGATTACTGAGAGCTGCTTCGGCGAATCGATATTGAACGTCTGGCCGGCTTCCTCGTAAATTGTGTCGGTTAGGGTTTCGATTTCGTCGGTAATCTCGCCGGACATCTTTTTCAGCAGAGCCGTGTCGAGCGAGACGCCGTTGTACTCCATCGCCGCCAGCACCGAAACCAAAGGCATTTCCACATCTTCGAATAGTTTCTCGAGTAAAGGTTCCTTTTCAAGACGGTCCTTGAGGTAAACATAAAGCTGGTATGTAATATCGGCGTCCTCGGCGGCGTACTCGCAGGCTGGTGCGGTGTCGACCATATCGAAGGTGAGCTGGTTTTTGCCTTTGCCGATTAGTGAGGAGATTGGGATGCACTCGTAATTCAAAAAGTCCAACGCCATATTATCCATCGAATGACTGCGGCCGGGCTCGAGGCAATACGAGGCGACCATCGTGTCAAAGTGGATTCCTTTTAGAGGCAGGCCTGCGTTTTGCAGTATGTGGAGGTCGTACTTTATGTTCTGGCCGACTTTTTTGGCTTTTTCGTCTGCCAGTATCGGTGCGAGCTTTTTGCGGACGGAGGCCAGGTCGAGATGCTTTGTACCCATCGGCGCCTTTACGGGAAGATAGAAGGCCTTGTGCGGCTGCCAGGAAAAACTCATACCGACAAGGTCGGCCCTCATGGCATTCAAGGAGGTTGTTTCAGTATCGATAGCGAACAGCTTTTGCGTTTTGAGCTTTGTTAGAAAAGAGTCGAATTTTTTCTGTGTGTCTACGAGCTGATAATCGTGGCTGACAGTCGATGCACGATTCTCGATACCCGATGCCGGAAGCTCGATGCTCGATGCCGGATGTTCGGTCGGTTTGGAGGTTGCCGGTGAGAGGCCGAGCTGGGTGAGCAGGCGGGTGAAGCCAAGCTCGGTAAAGATTTCGGAAAGTTTTGGTTTGTCCGCATCAGTGAGCTTGAGGCTGCCAAAGTCTATTTCCAGGGGGACATTACAATTTATAGTGACAAGCTCTTTGCTAAGATAGGCCTGTTCTTTATAGTTGCGCAGGTTTTCACCCCGCTTGCCTTTTACTTCATCGGCGTGTTGATAGAGTTTGTCGAGAGAACCGTATTGCTGAATCATCTTAACGGCGTTCATTTCCCCGATAAGCGGAACGCCCGGGACATTGTCGGAAGCGTCACCCTGCAATGCCAGAACATCAATAAAATCTTTAGGATGAATCTTATATTTTTCAAACAGTGTATCATCATCAAGAACCTCACCCTTTTTGATATCGAAAATGTAAGTATGCTCATCGACGAGCTGGTACATGTCTTTGTCTTTTGCGCAGATGTAGGTCTCGATTCCTTTTTTGGCAGCACTTTTTGCCAGTGTCCCGATGATGTCGTCTGCCTCGAAGCCGTCCAGCCGCAAGATGGGGATATTCATCGCTTCGAGAATCTGCTCGATGCGGTCAATCTGGGCGGGCATATCATCGGGCATCGGCGGGCGGTTGGCCTTGTACTCTGTGTAGATTTCGGTCCTGAAGGTCGGGGCCTTGCTGTCTAATGCGACGGCGAGCATATCGGGCTTCAACCGTTGAATGAGGCCGAGAATGGCCGCGGTGAAGATATAGGTCGCCTGGGTCGGCTCGCCGGACGGGCTGGTCAATGGGCGCATCCGGGCATAATAGGCAGCGTAGATGTGCGCATGGCCATCGATTATGTAGAG
>CAYVIT010000229.1:0-2833 GCA_964451425.1 uncultured Pirellulales bacterium | reverse complement strand
AATCACCAATAACCATTTACCAGTCTCAAGCCAAATGTTTTTTCAAAACGGCATCAAGCACGCCATTAACAAACGCCGACGACTTTTCTGTACTGAACTTTTTGGCAAGCTCAATGGCCTCATTTATCACAACTTTGGGCGGTATATCAGGACAGAACTTCAACTGATAAACCGCTAATCTCAAAATACTTTTGTCAACCGCTGAAAGTCTTTTCAATTGCCACTTTATTGCTGAAGCAGTTATTAGTTCGTCGCACTGTGCTAAATTTCCCCACGCTCCTCTTGTCCAATCCAAGGCAAGGTCGCGAACAAATTCGTCGCATTCCGCTTCACTGAAGAACTGACCCAAACGTTCAAGCAAGTCAGGACCCTGCACGTCAAGCTGATATAATCCCTGCATAGCCAGTTCTCTGGCCCTTGTTCTTCTGTCTACGTTCATAGTTTGTAGTTCGTAGTTCGTAGTCTATGAACTATGAACTCATAACTACGAACTGCTTATCTGCTCCATCACGTTGGCTGCTTCCATAGCCGTCCGAGCTGCATCGGCACCGGCATTACCCATTTTCGTCCCTGCTCTTTCAATCGCATGCTCAAGTGTCTCGCAGGTCAGGACACCAAATACAGCCGGTACGGCTGAATCATAGTTTATTTGTCCAATGCCCCTGACGACCTGCTGACAAACATAATCATAATGGCCGGTTTGACCTCTTATGACCGCACCGAGACAGATCACCGCGACGTATTTGCCGCTCTGTGCGAGCTTCTTCGCAGCTTGTGTAATTTCACAGGCTCCCGGCACCCAGACCACGGATATCTGTTCATCGGAAGCCCCATGACGCTGGAGACAATCTATCGCGCCGGCAAGCAGCTTGGAGGTTATAAATTCATTGAACCTGCTGACGACAATAGCGAAACTACCCTTGCCGGCTGTTACACTGCCTTTTATCTCTTTAATCATACCTTTATTTCTCCAAACAATATTCGGGGATTCCCACTTTGCGCCCGACTGCAAAATGAGGCCCCGCTACTGAAACGATACGAGCTTGCCTCGATTAATTTACGCACTAACCGACAGCCTCGATTATAAGACTATCTGCGGCTGCTTTCCAGAAAAACAGTGACCCCGCACCAATTATGCATTGGACGAAGCCCCATTGGCACGAGGCTAACCTAAGAAATTGTAAGCACTTATAATCCAAATATCAAGCAAAATATTTACTTCGGACAAGCAGCCGGTATCACGGTAAAAAAACGGCTAACTCGGCATTATTTTATCGCCGAAACGGTTTTGTGGGAAACAGTTACGAAGTAAGCTGAAACAGGAGTAGGGGCTTTATGATTTTCGAAGATGATATGCCATTCGGTTCGTATGATAAAGCTGAGCATAAGGCCAACAAGGCTTTTGAACTTTACGAAAATGGCAGGGAAAATGAAGCTCTTTTGGAACTGGATGAGGCACTTGAGCTAAATCCTGCCAACGGCTCATGGCATTTCAACAAGGCTTTAGTACTCGATGCTAAAGGCCTGTACGATGATGCAATAACCGAATACGAAACCGCCCTTGCGTTAAATCCCAATGATTTGGAAATCTCAAATTCGCTGGCGGTCGACTATACGCGCACAGGCCAATATGACCTTGCAATTGAGACTTTTGAGCAAATCCAGCATCTGGACTCCTCGTATGAACCTTCCTATTGTAATCGTATAATTACTTATACGGAAATGGGGCATCACGATTTAGCCGAGCAGATGTTTTATCTTGCCCAACAGATAAATCCTTCCTGTGCATTGTGCTTTTATAATATTGGCAACAGTCTTTTTGCACGTCGTCAGTACCAAAAAGCCATTAGCTGCTGGTTAAAAACGGCTGAACTCGAGCCGAGCCATCCACAAATCAACTATCGAATCGCACAAGCCTACTGGTCGCTGGGTGACAGAGAGCACGGGCGTGAATATTTCCTGGCAGAGCTAAGGGTCAACCCGGGCCAGATTGACGTTATTCTTGATTTCGGTTTGTTTTTGCTCGAAGTCGGCGATATCGAATCAGCGAAGGAAAAGTTTAACAGAATACTTGAGCTTAAGCCCGGTTTCGCGCCGGCCTTGTTTTACCTGGGAGAGATTGCTTTCGACAAAGCAGATTACGAGCAGGCAGTACAACTATTCAATCAAGCGCTCGGGCAAGACAATACGCTGACAGGACCGCAATACAGGCTGGCACAGTATGCGTTGATGAGAGCAGAGAAACAAGAGGCAAGAAATCACCTGGTTTCGGAGGTAATGCTGGCTCCTGAGAATGCCGCTATATGGGTATCTATGGGCTCGATGTTTTTGACAATTGATGACCTCGAATATGCGACGCATTGTCTGATGAGGGCTGTGGATATAGATTGTGCTAACGTAGATGCCTACTACAATCTCGGTCTTGTCAGTGCCATAAAAGGCCGACTCGAGGACGCAGCGGAGTTCTTCGACCATGCACTCGATATAAGGCCGAAGGATGTTCGTGCCCTGCGCGATTCTGCGATTGTCTATTTGGCCATGGGCCGAACTGCCGACGCTGCCAGGAGAATGAAAAAGGCGATGCGCCTGGCAGATAATGACCCGCAGTTAAAAACAATTGACCGCAGAGTTCGGCTGATGCAGTCAACGGAGCGAATCAGAGATTTTCTTTGCCGATTCCTGACGTGAATTACCCGGCATCTTGTTTCGCTCTTAACGCACCACGCTTTTCAAAGTTAACCCCCACTTCAAAAGCCACCTTAATCGTCGCAAAAGATAAGGGGTTTCTATTCTATCAGGATTTTTGCCAGGCCCGGCAGAGAAAGAATGTCAG
>CAYVIT010000228.1:0-2906 GCA_964451425.1 uncultured Pirellulales bacterium | reverse complement strand
ACTAGCATTATAATCTCTGAGGATCTAAATGGCAAAGGCTTGCTTTGTTTTTCCTTTGCTTAGCGGTTCTGGCGGACATACAATATTACCCAAGCAATTTCCGGATATTTTTGAAAGGTCAAGTATGAATTGGTTTTCAATAATCGAAGGGATAATAATTGGTGCTGTTGGTGGGGCTGGTGCAGGAATATCTATTTGGCTTTTGAATCTTTGGCGAGAAGGACGAATTGAAAAAAGAGATAGAGAACGTGTATATAAGTGGCTCTTAAATAACTCTGGTAATTCATCTGGGTATAAATTCCGCTCGACTCGTGCGATCGCAAGCCATACTAATCTCACGTTGGAAAGTGTTGATTATATTTGCAGTACAGATGAAGAAATTCATTTGTCAACCGGAGAGAGAGATGATGTCTGGGAGCTAAAATCTATCGTTAGGAACTCAGAGAGGGAGTAATGTAGTTTTCAAGTGAACCATCCATGTTCTTACTGCTCGGCTTAGGTGCGGTGATGTTGAGAAAGAAAAGCGGTTAAGATAGACCACAGAATCTCTTAGAGTAGCTCTCAGAGTGATTTTTCTCCTTTTATTTTGTAGAGGCTTTTTTTGGCCTGCAAAGCGGCTTTGCCGTTCGGCTGCGCTCAGGGCTTTGGCGTCGATATCCTGCAATTTGAAGCGGACGCTGACTGCCAGCGGCTTTTCGCCTTCTTTGAGCACGCAGTAGGTTGTGGTGACAAATGTGCCGTCCGGCAGAGATTCAAGGCCGGAGGTGCCGGTATCACCCGGCCCGGATTTCCCCGTGTATTCATCTATCCAACAGGATATGTACCCTCTAAATTTCACTGGAAATATTATAAGATTCTGTTATACTGCCACTGTCTTATATTGTCTTGACTTTCAGGAAGCCCTCAATTAGTCGCGGGAGCGTGAACGGACAATACAAAGCGAAAGGCCAACAGAGCAATTAGCCTGGAACTATAAACAGAATTCAGCATGACTAAAAGACAATATACGAACAAGAAAAAAGTGTGGACATACCTGTTTCTAATACTCATCGGCTTGGGCAGTTATACACCCATAACAAATACTCCCGCCACTTTTGAAGATAATCGAGATGACGTGCAACGATTCTATATGGTGGTGAAATCTGCTGTTCAAGCAGAGGCGGGAGAATGGTACTAATTTCTAATAGAGAGGTAGCCACAGTTTTTCCTTTCCAAATTAGATCGAAACATTGAAGAAACGAATTAATCCCCTTTTCTTAACCGATTTGAAATTTAGCTGTATTTATGATAAGTGATTATTGAGCATTAGAGTACACAGTTGCAACAGCCGATAGAGTTTTCCATGTTCAAAGCTTTGAAGATTTCCTTTTCCTCCATACACAAACCAATCTTTAATTTGGGCTCCAGTTTTCTTATTGTTTCAACCAAATACCTGTATGCTTCGATCCTTACCTTTACAGGGAAGCGTATTCGGCCATCTTTAGACTTGCTTTTTTCGAGCATCCTCGAAATAGGATTGTCTTTGCCTAACTTTCTTTCGGTAAGCTGCAGGGCCCCGGAATAGCTGCAAATCTGCCCCAGTGTAATACGGTCAAGTGGTAGTGATTCCAAAAGATTTTCTAAGAAGCGAGTGTATATATCTCGCCAGCCCTCGATGGGAATTATCGGCATGATAACAGCCCGTAGAGGATAACCCACATCTGCACATCTTCGCATAGCCTCAATTCTTTCATCAGGTAGAGGCAGGTTTGATTCAAAAGCAGTGGAAATTTCAGTGGGATTTAAACTCCACGAAACAATGGTATGACCTTGATGGTCAAGGTCGAGAAGGTTGTCCACATTAGCAGCTTTTGTCAATAACGTTAATCTGGCATATTTCTGCTGAGCGTAAAAAGGAATCATTATGCGTGAATAGCCGGTTAGCAGGTCAAGAGCCAAACCATCCTGAAGTTTTCCTAAATAGAATGCTGTAGGTTCGGATAGCTTGGAAGCAACACCGGCAATCTGGTCAAGAATCTCGTCGATATTCACAAATATTTTTACCGTTGGTGAGAATTTTACACCTGGCGTACCCGCCAGATAACAATATTGGCAATCATAAGGACAAAAACCATAGACAGAAAAATGCCAATAGTTCGGGCAAGTGTTGCCATCTTCATCGCTGAATCTAAGGGCACTTTTATGTACTCCAAAAACCAACGTATTTTTGCCCTTGTAATGCAGCTCCAAAGGGTCCGGACTACGTAGTTCAAAACGGTTGTGAGAAATATCAAATCTTTCAACAACCTGGGCCTGAGGGTAAAGTTTGCAAATTGCATTAATAAAATCACGTTGCTGTAGAGTCTGAACACTGCCCTTGGTTAATACGATTCTATCAGGATTGAAATAAGGAGCAGGTTTCGGTTGATAGTTCAAATATAAGCTCTCTGTTGGAAAAAGGCTGGTCATAATTGGTTTTTATGCTCTAAACTTGCAATGTCATATCAGGATTAGTCATATGATTTATTTCATGTTGTCAATACACCCCAATTTTCACCAACATTATACTCCGCAATTCCATAAATCTCAAGAAATTTCTGCTTTTAATTTGCACTCAAATTGGCAGTTTCCACTTTATATTTTTATTGGTGGTTTATAACTCACTTGAGGACCTGGGTTACTCCTGTCTCCGGATACGCCAAGGCATCTTGCCAAATCAGCACCGGTATCTGAACATAATAGAACCATTAGATACATTGAAGTATAACACAAAAGTGTAGATGAGATGTGCGAATCAGGGGGGAGCTAAGCCAAAAATCGAACATTAGAAGTCTGGTATGTTCCAGCTAACGTCTTCATAAGAGTTGTCCTACATAACTTGTTTATATGCAAAGGCTTACGAAGGAATAATGGAGGCGGGGGGATTC
>CAYVIT010000227.1:0-3100 GCA_964451425.1 uncultured Pirellulales bacterium | reverse complement strand
CAAATATAATTAAGGAGAATTAGAATGAAAAAGAAACAAATATTTCTGGCAATTATGTTAGCAGCGACCCTTATATTAGGTCAAGGCTGTGCGACTACTACTTTGACAGGACCGGAAGGACAGACCGAAGCAGTCTATAAGTTTGGTAAGCTGACGGCAGAGGAGCCAAAAGATATCAGCACCGTTTACCAGGCGGCGGAAAAGGCTCTGGCCGAGCTTGAGCTGAGCATCAGTCAAAAGCTGAAGGATGAGATTACCGCTAAGATTATTGCCCGAGACTCACAGGATAAAAAAATCACATTAAACTTACTTGCGCTTACAGAAAACACGACCAAGGTTACGATCAGTGCAGGCTCGTTTGTCAAGGCCAGGCGTGTCTACCAGAAGATACATCAGAAGATACAAGGCGGCGTTCAACTAAAATAGCTATCTACTTTGAGAAACGGTCTAATAAACGACACTTAGAGACTCAACAAACGGTGGGTGGAAAATACCCACCGTTTGTATCGACACTCTTTAACCTCATCGGTTGAGGTCGTCGTCTTTCCAGTATTTGGTTCCGGTAACCGTTGCCTGTAAGGCCAGGCCCGATTCGGTCATTGAATAGGCCTCAATATCTGCACCAACAGCTCCTTCGCCGCTCAGTTCTCCCCCGGACTGGCCAGCTTTGGCAGCGGCATCGGCGTGACCGCCGAATTCCCAGCCGCTCTCGACGAATTTGTTAAGGGTTTCCCTGGACTTAAAAATCAGTACTTGTCGATAGTCTTTTACTCCCAAACCAAGGCCAACACCGCCCAATGCCATCTTCATATATGTTCGGTTCCCGGTTAAGTTATCAACAACAACACCATATCCGCCGCCGGCACTTGCGAAGATTAAATTCACGTTGGCATTTGAAAAAACTCCATAACCGGCGGCTTTTTTGATTTTATCTCTTGTGGCAGGTTGTTCTTTGTAGAGTCTTGCAAGGGTTTCCGACTCCATACTACCTACAATTTGCTGTCTTTCGGTAACAGAGAGCTTTGAGCTGGGACCACAGCCCGATACAGGTATAAGTAAAGCAATGGTCAATAAGAGGCAAAATATCGTTTTTTTCATGTTTTAATCCCCTTAATATAACTGTTTCTATTTCTCTTTTGTCATGAAAACCTCAACCTTTTCCTAATGACCTTTAAGTTTGGGATTAGTCCAACTCTTTGATTTTTACCTTGCGAAAATATATCGGCGCGCCGGCGTGCTTGCCCTGGAGCCCGATGTTTCCATGAGTGGGCAGCTTGGCAAAAGGGGTGCTAAGCCAGGAGGGAATATCGCTTCCATCAGGATTCTTTGTAGCGCTCGTCCACAAATCCATATTCATCTCAGTAACCATTTGGCCATTGAGCATTACGTAAATCATCTTGTCTTTGCAGGTAACTGTGAAACGATTCCATTGGCCGGGTTTTTTCACCATACTTTTCGTGGGCGCCAAGTGGCCGAAGATGGCCCCGCAATGCCATGTTTTGGGACTCTTGGCCCATTGCTCTGCAAAATCATCGGCTATCTGTACCTCTACTGAATTGGGAATCCAATTTTCCATATCAGTACAATAGACAATCACGCCGCTGTTTGTGCCGTTCTCGGTCTTGAACTCGAGGTCGATGATGAAATCGTCATAATCCTTTTTACTCCAGATTACCTGGTCTTCGCTGGCTGTAAGGACGCCATTCTCAAATGTCCAGACTCCTTTTGGAAAAGCAGCGTTGGATAAATCCGCGGCAAAAAGGTCCTGCCATTGACTGACGTCCGGGTGAGCCTTGGGGGGGACGGGAATTTTCTCGGTGCAGGATTGCAGGAATACCACAGAACTAATCATTGTCAAAACTATTGTCTTTTTCACTTTTGCTCCTTTCATAAACAGGTTTAGCTCTCATTTGCGCTTACTTGAACATAGTATTTTGACATTCTACATATTTGCCTTGAAAATTGCCACTGAAAAAATTTTGTCCTTTTTTATTTCAATTAGTCGCCGAACCAATATGGTGGAGGCGTTTGACAAATCTATTATCCATAATCACTGCCCTCACAGACAGATTAGGGTCAGTACGTTAATCCTCACTATTGCCTTCATAGTCCTTTTCTAACTAACGGGCTAATCTCAACCAGAACCAATTCAAACATCTCCTCCGTTTTTATTTTGCTCGACCATAGCCTGTGGTTTTGATATCATAGTGGAAGTCATACATATAGGAGTTCCTATAGATGTATCAAGTGGTAAATATTCACGGTAATGAAAATCGGGTGGGAAGGTAATAAGCCATACCTTGTAAGGCCGCGGGACGGCCACGAATTTCGGCTTAAGTAAAATGCGTATGGAGAATTGAGGATGAAATTGAACAAGTCGGCGGTCGTCTTTATTGTGTTTCTTTTTTTTCAGGTTTCGGCCTGCTTTGGCGAGAACTGGCCGAGATTCCGGGGCCCGACCGGCCTGGGTTATACCGAGGAGCGTAATCTGCCGGTTACATGGGGCGGTGCGGAGAAGAAGAATGTCCTATGGGAGGCCCCACTGAAAGGCCAGGGCCATGCGAGCCCAATCGTGTGGGGTGAGCTGGTTTTTGTCTGCGGGGTGCATTGGCCGGAGACGGTCCGCGAGCGTAAGAAAGTGGTTCCCGATCAACACGTTACTTGCTACCGCAGCAGTGATGGGAAGATGCTTTGGGACACAGTAGTTCCACCGGGTCCCTGGCTGCGGACGGATTTTCGCAGTGGTCCCGGCGGAGGGTATGCTGCGGCCACCCCGGCCACGGACGGCAAGCTGTTATACTGTGCATTCGGGTCATCGGTTCTGGCGGCATTGGATATGCGTGGTAAGATTGTTTGGCGCAAGGAAATCGTGCCTTATACTTTTGATGTTACACTTGGCAGCAGCCCGATTCTCTATGGTGACACTGTCATCCTGTTTTGTGCGATGTCGAAAAAAACAGATTCTCGAGTGGTCGCTTTCGAGAAGACCAGCGGCGAAGTGAAATGGGAAACAAAGCTGGTGGAGACAGATTTCGGACACAGCACGCCGGTGCTTATTTCTGTTAACAAAAAGCCTCAAATGCTTTTGCTTGCGTCGGGT
>CAYVIT010000226.1:0-3229 GCA_964451425.1 uncultured Pirellulales bacterium | reverse complement strand
CTAGAATTACTTCTGTTTTCTTCGATAGATAATCCGGCAATTCATGTGCTGCATTCCCGTAGAAGCTATACGAAGGATTGGTACTGCCCACCTTGGTTAGCACTTCTGATACAGCCCCTGCTGCAAGGTCTGCCACTGCTGCAAAATCCTCCTCTAACCTGTCTCCCTCGTCTAATCTTGTGGTACCTACTCCCAATTCGCCTAGATTATGCTCTACGTACATACTCGTAAGCGCCGAGATCAACCCGGCAACGTCAGATGACCGCGTCGGATTCGCCAGAATTTCATCCTCATCGGATATCCAATAAATATTCTGATTTGGTTTTGCGAGTCCCGCAATTACAAGGCTAATAAAATGCACGATTCTGAACATGTTCTCAAGGCTTTTGGCATTCCAGCTTCCCTGCAGCACCCCTTTATTTTGTACCGACTCGAATGCTTTTTTATCTATATAAAAATTCTTAATCTCTTTACGTATCCCGATGCTTAGGCACAATCCTTCAATCTCATCTGAGGCCTCTAAAAATGGAACCAAAGCTTTAAGACGATTAGCATCATTTAGCTTCTTGAAGCTCATCCTCCGGCCATCCGCCATGTATCTACTACGAACACTCTGACGGAAACATTCCCAACACGCAGAGTTGTCTAAATCAGCGACCAATATCGATATTACAAAATACCTACTTCCACTATCATATCCACTATAGTCTGAAGTAACGTACAGGGTTGAACCATTCAGCTCAGGAAGCTTAGCTTCTGACAGTATCCTATTAAACGTCCCCATCCAAGTAATGTCTTTTTCTTTTACATTATTCCATCGCGAATCGGCCATAACCATCCAACTTGAATTATATAGCTCTATATATCACCGCAAACACAGTCAACCTTTACACCACTCTACCCGGAACGTCAATTCCGGTCAACGTAAAAACTTTACAATTGAAAATTGGAGGTCCATGCGGGCTGTGATTTTGATTGCGGAGAAGATTGGAGTCAACAATTTTGTGTGCTGAGTTTTTTGACTTTTTTGGTTGGGGATTTTGGTCTTGATTATTTGCTGTGCAAAATTTACTATGTTCTTATTGTCAACAGAAACGTTTAAGGCTTGGAGGTGTCGTTTATGGCAAATTACACAAACGATATGGACAGGCGTCAGTTTTTGCAAATTAGCACAGGGTCAGCGGCGGCGATGCTGCTGGCCGGCATACAGCTCCAAGCGGAAGAAACAAAAACGCAAAGGCCGAATATCCTCTGGGTAAGCTGCGAGGACATCAGTCCAGACCTCGGCTGCTACGGTGACAGCTACGCGGTTACGCCCAACATCGACAAACTCGCGGCCGAGGGTGTCCGCTACACCAACGCGTATACACATGCGGGCGTTTGTGCCCCGGTACGTTCTGGTATCATCACCGGCATGTACCCAACAACTATCGGCACACAGTATATGCGATGTAAAGGCGTACCGCCCACAGCGGTTAAGTGCTTCACCGAATACCTCCGCGCAGCAGGCTATTACTGCTCGAATAACTCCAAGACCGATTACCAGTTTGACCCGCCGATGACCGCCTGGGACCAGTCCAGCCGAAAGGCACATTGGCGAAATCGTCCTGAAGGTCAGCCGTTCTTTTCTGTTATGAACCTGACTATTTCCCACGAGAGCCAAAACTGGCCTAAGAAGGGAGAAAAACTTACCCACAATCCCGCCGAGGCTATTATACCCCCATATTATCCCGACACGCCTGTTGTCCGTGAGAACCTGGCAAGGTACTATGACAACGTAACGAAAATGGATGAGCAGGCCGGAGAAATCCTTCGACAGTTACAGGAGGATGGCCTGGCCGACAGCACTATCGTGTGGTTTTGGAGCGACCATGGACGAGGCCTGCCGCGATGCAAGCGGTGGATTTATGACTCCGGCATCCGCGTTCCGCTTGTCATTCGCGTGCCGGAGAAATTGCGCAGCATTGCGATGCCGAAGAAACCCGAAGCCGTCAAGCCGGGAACGATTAACGACGAGATGGTTGCGTTCATCGATTTTGCGCCGACGATGCTGTCACTGGCCGGCGTCAAAATTCCCGCCCACATACAGGGTCAGGCCTTCCTCGGCGGTCAGAAGACCAAACCTCGTGAGTATATCTTCGCGGCACGCGACCGTATGGATGAAACGTACGACCTCATTCGTGCGGTGCGTGACAAGCGCTTCAAATACATTCGCAACTACATGCCTTATCTTACCCGCGGCCAGGACATCGAGTATATGAACCGGATGCCGATAATGCAGGAGATGCGCCGGCTAAATGCCGCCGGTAAATTAAAGGGACCGCAGAGGCAGTATTTCGAAGAGACAAAACCGGTCGAAGAGCTCTACGACACGCAAAAAGACCCGCACGAGGTGAACAACCTGGCAGGCGACCCCAATTACAAAGATGTTCTTGAGCGTATGCGCAAAGTGCACAACAAGTGGGTCGAAGAAACCGGCGATATCGGCCTTATACCGGAGCCGGTCTTTGACGAGATGAAACGTCCCGGCGGGGTGTGGCGCAAGACTGCCGACCCTGAGATAATCGTATTATCCAGCAGGCAGGATACGGTCAAAATCAAGCTCACCTGCGCTACCCCCGGTGCCTCTATTGCATACAAGTTTAGAAAAGCACCGGATAAAGACAGCGGCTGGAGACTGTACAACGAAACACTATCGATTGTGCTTGCAGCCGGCCGGACAGAGCTTGTTGCCAAGGCCTGTCGCATTGGCTTTAAGGACAGCAACGAGGTCAGGTTCAAGCTCGGTGACCCCGTTGTAGTGGTACCGCCGTCCCAAATCGTACTACATTGGAGAGAGAAGCTAAACAAGACAGACCTGCTTAAACGGCTGCGAAAAATCAAGGACTTGGACCGTTCGGGTAATAAGGCGATACCAAAATATTATGAAGCACTGAAGGACAAGTACGCTTCAGTTCGTTACTGGGCGGTCGTTGGATTGCACAATAACTGTAAAACAAGAGAGAATATCAGGCAGGCAAAGGCGGCGCTTAAGAAGATGCTGAAAGACGACTCTGTTGTCGTGCGCGTCGCCGCCGCGCACGCCTTGTGTGACTGGGGCCAAGAGAAAGAAGGACTACCCGTATTAGTCGAGGCATTGAAATATAAGAATAATAAAGCCGGCCTTTACACAGTTACCACACTAATGAGCATTGGCGAAAAGGCCCGGCCCGCCCTGCCGCAGATAAGG
>CAYVIT010000225.1:0-3372 GCA_964451425.1 uncultured Pirellulales bacterium | reverse complement strand
TGATTGTCGATGGTTCGCCGGGAATAGGCTGTCCTGTAATTGCGTCAATTACGGGAGCGGATATGGTGTTGGTAGTTACAGAACCGACCCTTTCCGGAAAACATGATTTAGACAGGGTATCAAAACTTACAGCAAACTTTGGCATTAAGACTCTGGTTTGTGTCAACAAAGCAGATATAAATCCGCAAATAACAGGTCAAATAAGTGAAGAGGCCGGACAGCAAGGATTAAAAGTTATAGGAAAAATCCCTTATGATGAGGCTTTTACCAAGGCCCAGATTATTAAGGCAAGCGTAGTAGAATATACGGGGGGCGCTATAACAGAACAGATAAAGGCATTATGGAGACAGGTTACTTATGCCCTCGGCTAAACAGAAGCTGCAAATAAACGAATCGAAGGCATCCAGATTTGATTTTGATCTGATTGCCGACTCCTATGATAGCTGGTACGCCGGCAGGCGAGGCGCGATGTACGACCACCTGGAAAAGAAAGCGATTATTCGGTACCTCCCACCACATGCCAAAGGTGAGAAATTATTGGAAGTTGGCTGCGGAACCGGCCATTGGAGCCGGTTTTTCAGTGAATATGGATTTGAAGTTACCGGCGTTGATGTTTCACAGCGCATGATAGACATAGCTCAAAACAAAAATCTCCCGAGCGCCTCATTTCAAGTTGCTGACGGCCATTCTTTGCCCTTTGCCGATGAGACATTTGATGTAACGGCGGCAATTACAACCTTGGAATTTGTCCGTGATGCCAAGGCAGTAGTACGAGAGATGGTACGCTGTACACGCAAGCCGGCAGGACAACTATTGATAGGGACATTGAACGTGTTGGCTCGACTGAACCGTAATAGGAAACAAAAACCTGAATCAGCATATGCAAAAGCTCAATTGTTTTCTCCCGCACAACTTAAACTCCTTTTGGAACCATTTGGCCGATTGACTATGGTTACTGCCGGCTTTGTTCCTAAGCAAAAGCTATTTTTACAATTAGCACCAGTTATTGATACGCTTGGTTGCATACTGCACATTCCTTATGGCGTTTTTATTGCAGCAGAGGTGAGATTATGAAGATCCAAGCGGAAATAAGTTTATATCCATTACGCCAGAATGATTTGACCAAACCGATTCAACAGTTTGTTCAGGTTCTGGAGAATAATAAACTACAGGTGAAAACCGGATCAATGAGCAGCTTTGTTACGGGAGACAGCCAGGTCGTTTTTGAAAGCTTGAGAGAAGCCTTTGAGCAACTGGCTAAAGAATATGAAGTAGTAATGACCGCAAAGATTTCCAATGCGTGCCCCAAAGCTAATAAAGATAAATAGGTATTTTGTAAGGATGGGAAATAAGCTATGGCGAAAAAAAGTAGCGTTTTTCAAATTGACGAAAACAAGCGAAAACAAATGCAGGCCGAACAAGAGCAAATTCGACAAAGGGTAAAACAAATAAAACACCAGATACTTGTACTCAGCGGCAAAGGGGGTGTGGGTAAAAGCACAGTGGCGGCAAATCTTGCGGTTTCACTTGCACTTGCTGGCAAAAAAGTTGGCCTTCTTGACATCGATATACACGGCCCAAGCATACCGAAGATTCTAAACCTTGAGGAAAAAGCTATCCAGGCGATAGGAGATACTATTTTGCCTGTTGAAGTAACCAAAAACCTTAAGGTTATGTCTATAGGATTCCTGCTGAGAGGAAGTGACGACGCTGTGATATGGAGAGGCCCATTGAAATACCAGATGATAAAGCAATTTTTAAAAGATGTGGATTGGGGCAGTTTGGATTTTTTGGTTGTCGATTCGCCTCCCGGTACAGGTGATGAGCCGCTTTCGATAGTCCAGCTTCTGGAAAATCCCGATGGTGCTGTTATAGTTACCACACCACAGGAAATAGCCCTTTCTGACGTCCGCAAATGCATTACTTTTTGCCGTAACCTCAAGCTACCTGTTATCGGTGTACTGGAAAATATGAGCGGCTTTGTCTGTCCAAAGTGCGGCCAGAGAACCGACATATTCAAAACCGGCGGTGGTGAAATTATGGCTAACGAGATGCACGTGCCCTTTTTGGGCCGGATCCCAATAGAGCCGCAAATCGTACAATCTTGCGATTCAGGGAAACCATTTCTATATCACTACAACCAAAGCCAAACGGCGAAGGCTTTCGAAAAAACATTGAATACGATTCTTGAGCTTGACAACGATACTGAGGAATTAACCGAAACACAATCTTTACAAACAGGAGATAAGAAAATGCGTATAGCAGTTCCATTAGTACAGGGTAAATTAAGCCTTCATTTTGGTCATTGTGATCAATTCGCAATTTTTGATATCGATGACAATACTGAGAAGATTATAAACAGAAAAGATGCAACTCCTCCCGCCCATGAACCCGGAGTGCTACCGAAATGGTTACATGAAAATAACGTGAGCGTTATTATTGCCAGCGGCATGGGCCAGCGTGCACAACAGCTTTTTACCCAGGACGGCATCAAAGTTGTAATAGGTGCATCTGGCCAATCTCCTGAAGAGCTTGTGTCAGCTTATTTGGAAAATACGCTTGAAACAGGAGATAACATCTGTGACCACTAACATATCTGAGATACGCTGTTGCACAAATGATTTTGTGAAAGAAAGAGGTTAGTAATTATGAAGGTGCTGGTCTGCGGCAAAGGCGGATGCGGGAAAAGTACTATTGTAGTCCTGCTATCCAAAGAAATGGCCGAAAGAAAAAATAAGGTTTTAGTGATTGATAGTGATGAGTCAAATATCGGGCTTCACCATCGTCTGGGAATGAGCAAGCCGGAAGATTTTATGAATTACTTTGGTGGCAAAAATGTTCTATTTGAAAAAACTAAAGAGATGACAGGTAGATGGAAATTGGATGACTTACCCAAAGAGTATTTATCTGAGAAGGGCAATATTCAACTTCTCTCGATGGGCAAAATTTACGAATTTGGTGAAGGATGTGCCTGCCCTATTAACGTACTTTCTTCGAGACTATTGGAGATTCTTGACGTAGGAGATAAAGAGTTTTTGATCGTAGATACCGATGCCGGTATAGAGCATTTTGGCAGAGGTGTAGAAAAAGGTGTCGATTCACTTGTTGTCGTCATTGAGCCTTCCAAAGATTCAATACTTTTGGCCCAGAAAATATCCGAGCTGGGTAAGCAGCTTGGTAAGCCAACGTATTTAGTACTAAACAGAGTCAATAAAGAATCAGAAAAGTTGCTCCTGGAATCGGTAGACAAAGAGAAAGTGGAAGCTGTTATTCCTGAAAACAGGGATGTATTTATGTCAGGGCTCGCCGGCAAGGAGCTTAAAATATCCTTTGAGGGAATTAAACAAATTGCTGACAGGCTGGAATCTGAGA
>CAYVIT010000224.1:0-3448 GCA_964451425.1 uncultured Pirellulales bacterium | reverse complement strand
CAAAGCCAATTTCAAAGGCAAAAAACACTGCTGCGTTTAACGATTATTAGATTTGGAGTTAAGATTGATTTCTCCATCAACGATATTATAATACCTGTTTTGTTTAATTTATGTTAACCAGTACAGATGTTGGGCAAAATGCCTGATAACCGGTTAAGGCTGATAAGGTAAAGATGCCTGTAAATTTAGACATACAAAGGATTAAGTCACCTGCGGCGACTGAAATCTATATTACAGCAACGCCGGGGGAAAACAGACTGCTGGAGGACCAGGCGCAGGAAATCTTTTCAGGCATCAGGGACACGATTCTTGCGCAAAAAGCACATATTCTTCAGGAACGAATTTTTGGCACTCAGAGCGCGATGGAAAAAGTCTTGCGTCTACGGTCTGAAGCGTACGGTGATATTGACGATGGAGTTGCTCCAAGCGCTTTGTGCGGCAAGGAGGGGATGTGTGCTCCCATTGCCGGAGTACAAGTTCACGCCGTCATCTGTGAGACGAAACCGGAAACAATTGTTCTGGATGGAATCCTTTGCGGTCGAGTTGTTCGTTTACCCGGCAGAGCTTATATTACACTTTCGAGCATTTGTGCTGAAAAGTCCATACAGAAGGTCGGGGATCCTGCCGAACAGGCAAAGGTCATGATGGAAAAATCTGAATCGGTACTCAAGCAGTTTGGGGCTGATTTTCTTTCGGTGCCGCGCACGTGGATGTGGCTGTGCGATATTCTTAGCTGGTATGATGATTTTAATCAGGTAAGGAATAATTTTTTCACAGAGCGCGGGTTGATTGGCAAGGGCAGCCGGCAATCAATGCCCGCCAGCACAGGGATTGGGCTGTACCCGGCTGATGGAGGTAAGTGTGCAATGGACCTGACGGCTGTACTGGAACCGGCGGATTCAATTCAGTTCCTTGGCGCGGTGGGCAAACAGCAGTGTGCGCTGGAATACGGCTCGGCCTTTTCGCGGGCTTCTCGCTGCATTACACCGGCTGGTGAAACGGTTTTTGTCTCCGGAACAGCCTCTATCGATGCCAGCGGTGCTACGACAAATGTCGGTGACGCCTTGGGCCAGATTAACACGACCATAGATAATGTTCGTGCCGTCCTGCGGGATATGAATGCAGCCGATGGGGATGTTGTGCAGGTCGTGGCTTACTGTAAGACAACCGATGTCGAGAAGGTATTCAATAGCTTGAAGAGTAAATACCCCTGGCCTTGGGTGACGGTTATTTGCGATATCTGTCGTCCTGATCTGCTGTTTGAGATTGAAGCTGCTGCCATGCCAGGAAAGAGTAAAAAGGTATAAGGTACAGGGTATTTAAGCTTTATTCTCTTGTTTTTTGCGCATCTTTTTTAAGTAAACCTGGAGCACCGTAATATCAGCGGGTGTTACACCACTTATTCGAGAAGCCTGAGCAAGCGTGCTTGGTTTGAAGATTGACAGCTTTTCCTTTGCCTCTGCTCGAAGGTGCTCAATCCTGTGATATTCTAAATCCAACGGGATATGCTTGTTCTCCAAAGCCCTGAAATTTGCCGCCAGACGCTCTTGTTTGGATAAATAACCTTCGTATTTGGCGTCAATTATCACAGCCTGCGACACATCGTCTCCGGAGCACATATCCTGTAACTTGTTATCACAGATTTGAGACACAAGGAACGGCATACGAGATGCAAGAGTATTATTCGGCTGGCGAAGATGCTCCCATAAACTAATGCCCTGGGAACGTGTATCTTGTAAGTAGCTCCGAAGTTTAGCGATGGCATTTAGCTTATTTTGGAACTTTGTCCATCGCTTTTGGTCCACGAGCCCGACTTTTTTTCCTGTCTGTGTTAATCGTCGGTCGGCATTATCAGCCCTTAAGGATAACCGATACTCAGCTCGCGAAGTGAACATCCGGTAAGGTTCGTCAATCCCTTTCGTCAGCAGATCATCTATCAGCACTCCGATATATGCCTGGTCTCTGCCGAGAACAATCGGCTCGGTGCCCTGCATTTTTCGGATTGCGTTAATGCCTGCCATAATCCCCTGGCCGGCGGCCTCTTCGTATCCACTCGTACCGTTTATCTGTCCTGCAAGAAACAGCCCTGATGTCATTTTGGTCTCCAGATTGGGCTTAAGCTGAATCGGCGGACAATAATCGTACTCAATTGCATAGGCATAATAGACAATCCGGGCGTTTTCTGTACCCGGCAGAAGTTTAAGCATCTGCTCTTGAACATCTTTCGGCATAGAGGTAAAAATTCCGTTGCAGTAAATCGTTTGTATACTTTCCTGCTCCGGCTCCAGAAAGATTCGATGTTGTTTCTTGTCCGCAAACCGGACAATTTTAGCTTCGATGCTCGGGCAGTAGCGCGGGTCGGCGCCTGTTATTTGACCCGAAGAAAGAGGAGCACGATGCAGATTATTCCGAAGCAGCTCATGTATCTTTTCATTGGTATATGTTATCCAGCACGGTATCTGCGGCCGTTCTATTTTTCCAGTCATAAATGAAAACGGTACAGGTGGGTTATCTCCGGGCTGTACCTGTAATTTATCCACGTCAACGGTACCGGCATCTAATCTTGGCGTCGTGTCTGTGGACATCCGACCGAGTTGAAGTCCTAAATGCTTCAGACTCTGAGAAAGTTCTACACTTGGTGGCTCGTCAAATCTGCCCCCGGCCCATCGTTCGCTGCCGATATACATCATCCCGCCAAGGAATGTACCCGTCGTTACAATAACAGCCTCTGAGGAGTATACTGAGCCGTCCTTGCAGGCTACTGCTTTTACTTTGTCGTTTTCGGTTATTATCTCTGTTGCTATAGTCTCGATGATGGTCAAATTGCAAGTTGCCTCAAGCGCCTCCCGCATAAAATCCTGATACTTCTGCCTGTCGGCCTGGGCTCGTGGCGACTGGACGGCAGGGCCCTTTGAGCGATTCAGCATTCGAAACTGGATACCTGTTGCGTCTATCGCCAGACCCATCAGTCCGCCCAGTGCATCGACCTCGCGTACGATTTGTCCTTTCGCAAGCCCGCCGATGGCCGGATTGCAGCTCATTTTGGCTATTGTGTCGCGGCTGTGTGTTATAAGGGCTGTTTTGGCACCAATTTTTGCAGCGGCGTGGGCGGCCTCGACGCCGGCGTGACCTCCACCTATAACAATGCAATCAAAATCGTTTGTTTTCGTTCTGTCAGACATATTTAGTCAGTATAGCTTTTTGAACTTTCTAATCAAGTCTTGACAATTGATATCATTTCTCTAATAATATAGGTGGTTTATATTGCAGAATTCGATAAGTTCAGGTTCTTATACAGAACCATATAATAAATAGTTATTCCCCGAGATGTCAGGAGAATGAATGGAAATAGCACATTCAGTCAATGGAGTACCTATACGACTTACCTATGAAAGATGGTATCATATTACTGAGAACCATGATGATTTGGCAAGCTATTTTTATGATG
>CAYVIT010000223.1:0-3475 GCA_964451425.1 uncultured Pirellulales bacterium | reverse complement strand
TCAGGTTCTCATCCTGGAGACAGGGGTTCGACTCCCCTTGGGGGTATTTTGACCGACTATGTCGGTCAAAATAGAGCAGTTGAGCATTTGAACAGTTGAACAGGTGAAAATGCGAAACTGCGGTCAACTGCTCAACTGTTCTACTTTCAAAAGAAGGCAAAAAATAGAGCAGGTGAACAGGTGGAGCATTTGTTTTGCTGCTGAACAAATTTTTTTTGTATCAAAAATCAGAATGCAATTTGCGGTATCTTACTGTCTTTAAGAGTCAGATTTGATTTCATTTGAGGTCTTGATATGGCATCACTTGTCGCTAATGTTGTTATATTCTGCCAGTTGTTTTTGTTGGCTTCGGCACCGGCTCATGTTGTTTTGAAGGGGCGGGTGATAGCGCCGCGGTACGCGGGCAGCAGTGAAGAAGTGCCTATGACGGCGGTTTATTGTTTTGCGAGCTTGGCAGGCTCCAGCAGCCAGTCGATAGGGTTTCGTACCTGGGAGACACATCCCGTGGGGTGGTACTATCTGCCGGGCGGTGCGGGAAATTATAGTATAGTTTTTTCCAACCCGGCCGGCTTTATGCGGCCTATTGTTCTGACCAACCAATTTGCAAATCCGGGTGACGTCGTGGATCGTAAACTCTCGCCTGTCTTTGATTATGGTGATTTTTACGAAGGTGCGTGGGACACAAAGGCGGCCACGGATTATTATCAAACGTTCGTAGCCAGGGGGACGAGCATTACGCAGGTTGGTTTTAAGCTGGCGACAGATGGAGTGGATGGGGCAGGGCCAAAAGGGCAGAATATTCTTATATCTATCCACGAAAAGGGTAAGGGGACGCCGGATAAATGGAAACAGATTGGGCCTGCGGCGGTGGTTCTGAACGTGGATTGCGGCGGCCCGAAGAATTATTGGTGGTCGGCCGGTTGGGATTCCGGCCAGGCCCCGACGGAGCTGGGCGAAAAATACGCAGTGCACCTTAAGGCGGAATCGCAGGGGGGCAGCTTCCAGGTTTTCTGGAGGCCTGGTAAGGATGACCTGTCGGATTGTTACCGGATAGGCCGGGATGGGAAAGACGGCTGGCAGGGACGCAAGATATGTATGGCGGTCGGCTCGGATTCCGACCGTTTGTTGATACCCTATAACAAGCGAGTACAGAACAAGTTCCTCGAGTTTGCGGGTTTTGATAAATCGTGGTCACAGACCTATGTGGTGCAGGGAAGAAGCCTGGCGTCTGTTATTTTGTATGCGGCCACGTCCGGAGTGCAGCCTTCGCTGATGCGCCAGCGGGTGAAGGTCCGAGTGAGGCAGGGGGGGCCGGCAGGCAAAGTTGTCGGCATTGAAAAGATAGCGATAGGCAATGGTAATTATACCGGCGATGCATCGTGGGGTGTTTTCGGGGTGTCCTTTGCTCCGGGCGAGGTGCCGCTGGAGCCGGGCAGGCTTTATGCCATCGAGTTTGAGTCGATTGAAAACTATAAAACGCTGCACGGCTATGTGAATATCAAGGGTATGGTCAGCGACGATAAGCCGGGCTTTAATCCTTATAGAAAGGTTTCTCCCGATACCTACGAGCGGGGCACGGCGTATCGCAAAGGCAGGCAGCGACAGGATTTTGATTTGGATATGCAGGTAATCGAATATAAGTACACGGCTGACGATTGGGAAGAGTCTGTTGAGGACGAGAACCTTGTTAAAAATGGCGGTATGGAATTGACCGAGAATAATATCAGGGATGCCAACAATGCGAAGCTTCTTTTCTGGAAGAGGTTTTCGGTCGATGCCGGGACTTCTCACCAATATATTGCCGATGACGGGGACGATGAGAACCATTTTGCCCGTGTTCTCGGGGGCAGCAAGACCGGCAAAACAGTGGATGGCGGGTATGTGCAGCGTGTCGGCGGCTTGAGTAAACTCGAAACCTACCGGCTGAGCGGCAAGGTGCGTTCGACGTGGCCTGTAGATGATAAGCACGCTTGCTTTGTTGGTTTCGATGTGACCGGCCAGGATGCGGACCCTAAGGCGGATACGATTGAGTGGACTATCCTGCCGGGGCTGCATGGATTGTTTGTTGATTACAAGAGCGGGCCTATCCGGCCTATCGGTGATGCGATTAGTATATGGCTTCGCGGCCGGACTACGTTGACTCAGGATTATGCTTACGAGGCGGATTTTGACGACTTTGCCCTGTACAGGTTTTCCACTGGAGTACCCATGAACTAAAATGTCGGCTTCTTATTCTGATAAATAACGAGTTGTATATTCTACGTGTAGTAAATAGATGAATAACCCTGTAAGCAAACAAGATGAACGATATATGCAGGTGGCCATCGAGCAGGCGCGGATTGCCGGAGAGAATGGTGAGATCCCTGCCTATTTTTCTGCGAGCAGGTCTTGTACCTGTTTTTGCAGGTTTGGCAGGTCTTGTTGGATAATATCCCACACAACGGTGTTATCAACGACGTCATAGCCGTGAATAAGGATGTTTCGAAATGAGATAATCCGCTGAGAGCGACTTATTTTCGACACCGTATCCGGGTCGATTCCGGACAACCTGTTAAGAGCTTCGCCTATAATTTCAAATTGTCGCTCCACGGCAAAGCGGAGCATCTTGTTATTTACATAATCATCAAAAGTTGCACCGGCGGTAAAATCAAGGATATGAGCTCCGGCCAGCCGAATGTCCTCCAATATCTTTTTTGATTCAAGCCGCATAGAGAACTTTCCTGTTTTGATTTATCTTCTGCAGAAAATACGGATTTCTAATCGCCTTTGTCATTACCAAATCCACGTCTCTGCCGAGCAGATTTTTCAGGGACTCCAGCAGGCCAAAATAGGTATCTGCGTGTCGTCCCTGTTTTAGGGGCTTAAACTCCACCAGAAGGTCTATATCGCTTGATGTCTGTGCAAAGTTTTCACTCAAAGCGGAACCGAAAATTTCGAGTCTACTAACATTAAACTGTGAACAAACCAGTTGTATTTCTGAAAGATGTTTTTCAATAAGTTCCAGCATAAAGCAGCTATCCTCTTACAAGGAATAATAAATACATTATTCGGCGACCAGGCCTTGTCAAGTAAATGTATTATACCAGAGTATTAAAAAAAGCAGCAATAAATTTTACATCCGGGAGTCTTTAGGTTAATATCCCCTGCAGAAAAGGTATTCAAGATAACGATAAAAAATGACAAATATCACTAAAGAGGATGAAAACTTTATGCGTATGGCCGTGGAGCAGGCTCGGATTGCCGAGGACAACGGCGATGTCCCCATCGGCGCGGTCATTGTTCACGAAAACCAGATAATCGGCAAGGCATATAATCAAAGAGAGCAGCTTCAGGACCCGACGGCGCACGCAGAGATAATCGCGCTGACACAGGCAGCGGCAGCGCTGGAGAACTGGCACTTGAACGGCTGCACGATGTATGTCACCTTAGAGCCGTGTCCTATGTGCGCAGGCGCGTTGGTTCTGGCCAGAATGGA
>CAYVIT010000222.1:0-3502 GCA_964451425.1 uncultured Pirellulales bacterium | reverse complement strand
TCTCTTTGAGGCCGAAGACAATATTCATATTCTGAACCGCCTGGCCTGATGCACCCTTTACTAGATTGTCAATGGCGGAAAAGACGATTATCCTGCCTTTAACACAGGTAGGAAAAATATAGCAATAGTTCATCCCAGCGACATCTTTTACAGAGGGTGCGTCCTTGCATATCTGTACAAAAGGCTCGGCGACGTAAAAATCTCTATAGAGTTTTGATAGCTGGTCGTTGCTGACTTTGCCTTTCGGCTGACAGTAAACCGTGGAGGCGATTCCCCTGTCAAAAGGCCCTGCGTGGGGCTGAAACAGTATCCCGACATTGGAACCGGCAATTTCGCCGGCGATTTGTTCCATCTCCGGCATATGGCGGTGTGTGCCAATCCCGTATGCAAAGAGGTTTTCATTCATATTCGGAAAATGAAATTTGCTCGACGGATTTCTCCCAGCTCCGGATGAGCCGGTTACTGCATTGACAATAATCGAGTCTGTTTCAATAAGGCCTTCTTTCAGCAGTGGTGCTATGGCCAGCAAAGCGCCGGTAGGGTAACAGCCGGGATTGGCAACCAGGTCCGCACCTTTTATCTGCTCGCGGAACAATTCCGGCAATCCATATACAGCCCGTGCCAGATTAGCTGTATCAGTATGCTTTACCTCATAGAACTTCTCATAAACCTCGACGTCCTTGAGCCGATAGTCCGCACTAAAATCAATGACCTTCAGCCCCGCGTCCAGCAGCTTCGGCACGAATCCCATAGAGACCTTATGAGGCAGGCAGCAAAGTGCAACGTCAGCCAGGCCGGTGAGCTTATCAAAATCCAACGGCTCAATCTGCATGTCGCATCGGCCTTTCAACTGCCCGAAAACATCCTCGGCGTGACCGCATTCGGCCTCGAGCGCAGTAAGATAAGTAAGCTCAGCCTCGGGATGGCGCAGAATGATTTCGATGGATTCGACGCCGGTATACCCGCTTGCTCCAATGATGGCAACCCGTATCATCGCACGTTCCTTTCTTTTCTGTTAGACAATCTTATTTCGCCGGTTCACAAATTTTGTGATATCGTTAATATATTACATTCACAGAGGCATAAATACCACCACAATTACGCATCAAACAGACAAGTTCGATTTTACAGATAGAGCCTCCTTTTTTCTACCGGCCAAAATTACCACACAAGCACCAATTACCAGCACCGAACCAAACATAGAAGACAAGGTCAACGATTCTCTGAATATTGCCACACCAGCTACATAGCACAACACCGGCTCGAGCATAAGCAGCAATGAACCGGTCTTGACCGGCACGTATTTGAAGCCCTCCGTCATCAACAACTGACCGACAGTAACAGTGACACCGATGCCCAACAGGATAAAGATGCCATTTAGGCCGACGGAACCTTCACTACTCAAAGACGGTCCTAAAACCAGCCACATCCCCACCACACACTGGGAAAAGTAAATGGCCCATGAGTCATCCGTATCGTGGAGCTTGCGTATCAGCGAGACCGCTATTCCCACAATCACCGCTCCGAGGACAGCCAAAATCTCATACCTGCCAAAGACCAGCAGTGAAAAGCCCCGTTGCTTTTCGTAAGCGATAAAGTAAATACCCGCAATAGCCATCAGAATGGCCCCAATATCGAACAGCCGCAGCCGTTCTTTCAGAAACACCGCACTGATAACACTTGCAAAAACCGGGTATGAGCATATCAGAACCATGCCCTTCCCCAGTCCCAGCTTGGTAATAGAGACAAGCCCAATCAAGATGGCTATTCCGCCGGTAAGACCCCGCAAGAACAGCAGTTTCTTGTTATTAAAGACAAGCTGAACTCGCCCTGACATGAGAGCGATTGCAATAAGACCCAATCCTATAACAAATCGAAAGAAGGCCATCCTGTAGACCCCTATATATGAGCCATACTTGACCAGACAGCCTGTCACACAGAAAAAGCTGCTTGCCAAAGCCATCAAAACAGCCCCCTTTGTTATATGTTCTGCCCTTGACATTTAAATTAACACCTCACAAAAAAAGCCACCGGGAATTCCAGTGGCTCTTTTAATAATCCAAAAATATTCTCTGCAAACTAACGTTTCGAGAACTGGAATCTTTTCCTTGCGCCTCTCTGGCCCGGTTTTTTTCTCTCGACCATCCTGCTGTCACGGGTAAGATGCCCGCCGTCACGCAGCACCTGGATATAATTTTCGTCATACTTCTTCAATGCTCTCGCGATTCCCAGCACCGACGCTCCCGCCTGCCCTGTAGTTCCACCACCTTTGGCATTGATAAAGACATCAAATGACTTTTCCCCGTCAACTGCTTTGAGAGGAGCCAAAACCGCCTTTCTGTCCTGTTCCCGCTTGAAATAATCTGAAAGCTGCTTTTTGTTAATCAGCAATTTGCCGTCTCCAGGCTTGATTCTAACTCTCGCGACAGAGCTTTTACGCCTTCCGGTGCCCCACCAGAAGCCGCCTTTCGGTTCACTTGCCGGGCTCGTCGCCGGCTTAGGTTGACTTTCCGGTTTCTCATCCGCTACGGCAGCCTCCGGTTTATTTGTTTTTGTTTCCGGCATAACTTATTTTCTTCCTCAAACCTAAAATAGTTCTATCTTTTCTGGTTTCTGGGCCTGGTGTTCGTGTTCCGGGCCGCGATAAACCTTCAATTTTTTCAGCATAGCCCTGCCGAGCTTGTTCTTCGGCAGCATTCGCTTTACGGCTAATTCAACAACTTTTTCCGGCTTTTTTGCCATCATATCGGCAAAGCTGACGAATTTACGCCCGCCGGGATGATGGGTGTAATAATCGTACTCCTTGGTCTCGGCCTTTTTGCCGGTAACCTTCACTTTGTCAGCGTTTACCACAATCACATAATCGCCCGTATCAACGTGAGACGTATATGTGGGCTTGTTTTTCCCCATAAGTATCGGCGCGATTTTAGCAGCCATTCGGCCCAAAATGGCACCCTCTGCATCCACAAGGAGCCATTTCTGCTCAACCTGATTTTTCTTTGCCATAAAGGTCTTCATAGAGAAACTCTCATTTACTAACGAAAAACCGGTATTTTAACGAATACCGGCAAACTGTCAACTTAATTTTGCTGTGAAAATTCAAGAATCTGGATTTCATTCTTTCCATGAGTAAGTACACCGTATGAAATAGGCTTTGATCCTGCTTCGCCAGAGGCTACGCCAGGATAAATTGGGTTCGTTTTGGGTTCGTTTTGGGTTCGTTTTTCCCACGTTGACCAAGTGTCCATATTGCGTAATTCGTTGTTATGTAATTATTTACGTTAATTTGACTTTTTTGGAAATTGGGTTCGTTTTGCATAAAAAGGTGAATTTGTAAAGCTCTCTCTACAGTTGTAAAGGCAATTTCGTATATCGTATATCGTATGTCGTATGTCGCCATTTGAGGCCGGGACGGCCGGCATTCTTTATAGGCACAAAGGCGCAAGGGCATAAGAGCAAAAGAGCATAAGAGCAAAAGAGCATAAGAGCAAAAGAGCATAAG
>CAYVIT010000221.1:0-3504 GCA_964451425.1 uncultured Pirellulales bacterium | reverse complement strand
ACCAATCACCAATTACCAATCACCAAAATAGGCCGAGGAAACCATAAAGTTTTGTCTGCCTTTGCTCAAAGAGGCTGATTGAATCCCGTTCGACAGCTCATCGCAAAATGGGAAATCTTTATAACGGCATATTCATAGTCTGTTTGTATGCCTCGATTAGTTTATTTCTAACGCCAACAAGGAGCTTGAAACTCATGTCGGCTTTGGCCGCCGCCGAGACCACCGAGATAATATCCTCATTTTTGCCGGACAATAAATCTTTAATGGACACATCCGACGACTGTTGGAGCTCATCAACCTTGGATATGTATTTCTCGACAGCCTTAACGGTATTATCAAAATCTAACTTATTAGCATTTGCATTATCTGCCTTTGGCATCAGGGGATTATTTTCCCAAACGCCCTTCATTGCGTTTTGGGCCCCGCTTACACCGCCGTTTATGTTAATCATTGCTTAATCTCCGGCTTATTTAAGTAATTCCAGTGTGGTCTCCACCATTTGCTGATAGCGTTTCAGAATCGCCGCGTTAGCCTGATACGCACGCGTTGCAATATTCAGATTCATCATCTCTATGGGTAGATTAACATTGGGCATTGCAACATACCCAAATTCATCCGCCTTAGGATTACCCGGGTCAAAAATCCTTTGAAATTCGCTCATATCCGCAGATATCTCATCCAGGTTAACGCCGGCGATACCATCGTCATCTGCTTTGAAAATAGCCTCAAGCCTGCGGTAAGGCTTGCCGTTGCCGACATCGGTTGTACGAGCGTTGGCAACATTTGATGAAATCACTTCTATTTGTTTGCTATGGGCCCGTAAGCCCGAGGTCGCTATATCTATGGGGCCAAGAGTGTTTTGAACCTGCATCAGTAGTATCCTTTCCGGTTTTATCGGTCGTTGTTCAGTTCGCATAGTCACAACGACGAACAAATAGAGGGCTATTTTATGTCCATTGCCAATTCTATTTGTCTGTACTTCTTATTGAGCAGGCGAATATACGCCTTGTAGCGAAGGGTATTCTTGACCATTTGGCCGATTTCACCTTCTAAATTAACATCATTGCCGTTTGAGTTTACCGACGTCTGTTTGGGCTGATGAATCAGCGGGACAACTTCATCAAGATCAACTTCTCCCTGCGAATTCAGGGCCTTGGCAAGCATCTCTTCGAATTTTACATCGATTCTGCGGTATCCCGGAGTCTCAAGATTGGCGATATTATTGGCGATGGCCTTTTGACGGAGGCTTTCGGCCCTTATGCCGGCTTCGAGAAAATCAACTATACTGCTCATTTTGGACATCTTTCGTTCCTGAAGTCCATACATAAACCTTCTTTGCTCACTAAATATCAGCAATAATCGTGCCAAGTGCATACAGCCGAGGTCTTTCAGCCTGCTAACCAGCTTTTCTCCCCCAAAAACCGCCTAAAACTTAAATAATCGCCTATTTTTGGCCTTACAGAAGCGTCAGGTTTCTATACACCTGCGTGCGTTTTTTACAGACCAGCCCATGCTGCTCACAGTGCCCTCTTACTTTCACCCAGGTTGGGCCGGAAATTCTTTCCTCTACTCAGGAATATTTCTCCGTAAGTTCAGCTTATTGCCGGTTATTTCTATTTTGCTGCCATTTTTTCGTTTTTCGTAAGTCCTTTGCTATCAGACAGATACTGTCTGCATGAGGGTTTTGGGCAGCGCCTGGCACGCAGCTTGCTAAAAAAATGTTGTATTTTAGGTTTACAAGGACCTCTATATGAATACCAACGTACTGGCAATCAGCAATATATTGGCGGGGCCAGGGACCCCTGCGATACCCAAAGCGGTCAAACAGAGTAATCAATTTTCACCGCCACCCCTTGATAGCAAGCCTTTCGAATATGCCCGTGGAACAGAAACGGTCGACAATCCCCATTTTAAAAACAGCCCCGATAATGAACCGCCGTTAGAGTTTAGACATACTCTTCGCGGCCAAATACTGCCTCAGTTACCATTAAAAGCCAAAAATAACGTAGGCACAAAAAAGCAAAACCAGTCCACCGACACAGCCATCCAACCGACCTTAATCCAGCTTAAGGCGGCTCAATGCCTGCAAAATGCTGAACAGAACAGTGAAGGAGCCGCTAACAAAATAGAGCTGAAAGCCGGATATGAAAATGCCCGGTTGCAGACAAGCTTAAGGCCGGAGGAATCTCCTTTACTCGCTGGAAAAACCGCTGCACCCCACCAAATTGAGCCTGTTCTATTCATCAGCCAGGAGCAAAACGGGCCTATGGAGAATTCACACCAGACTTCCAAGCGGCCGTTTATTACCGAGCCCCCATCTAATAAAGCTGAGACTGCGAATAGAATACAGAATCCAAACACGGGACTACACGCCACAAGAGGCCCTTACAAAGAGCAAAACGGTGATGTATCGAACCTGCAAGCTCTTGTTCGAGCTCAACACAGAACAGCAACTGCCAATGGGAAACCGGAAGTTGTGCCCGTCTCGAACACTCTCGGCAATCAAAAAACGCCTCAGTTGGCCAGGGAGCAACTCGCCCCCGAAACACCTGTTAACACCAATAGCGGGATAAACAGAACAGGCCAAAAACCAGCTATTACAGACGAGCCGGTTGTTCCGAATGGCCGGAAACCTAGTCCCGGCTTCCTGCCGATTCGGGACAAACCTTTTAGAAGTGGTCTGGAAAAGTTTCCTATAACCGCCGAACATGCGGTTGAGAACAAAGCTGCGGCAGATGAGCCTCATCGCATACAGACACAGCAATTCTGGGGGCCGCCGGTCGACGATGTTATGGAGCGGGGCTACAATTCTCCGGGTACCCTGACTTATCAGTATTTACATCGTGCGCAGCATCAAATGTCCACCGGCCCAATAAAAGGCCGTGATAGCTCGGCATCCGGCAACAGCAGCTCCGATTCAGGTTTCGCCGCAGTATTCTCAAGTGAAAACTCTCCGACATATATCGCGGAACAAACATCGGCCTTTTCTGAGCTGGCAAAGAACGAAAATCTGCCTCCGGAGACTCCGCTCCGTGATATCGCTGCGAGCATTACCGAAAAGATGCTGGAGTCTGTTCACAGCTCCTCGTCCCAGGAAGCTGGAACCCAACAAATTACCCTTCGCCTCAATCCGCCGGAGTTAGGGCTGGTTTTGATAAAATTCGAGGAGCAGGAAAACCAAATCACCGGTTTACTGGAAGTCAGCAAGGCACAAACAAGGTATGAGGTTGAGCGGGCACTGCCGAACATAATCCAAAACCTTGCAGACAGCGGCATTGAGATAAAGCGGCTGGAGGTCATGCTTACAAACCAGGGTGAGCAGCAGTCTTTCAGAGACGAATTGCTGCAGGATGGCTTTTTCCAACAGCATGATTACTTCCCGGAAGATAATAATCCGAATAATTCCGGCGCTATCGATGCTAACGAACCGGGTATATTCGGCAGCGAAAACGGCTATCAGGATAGTCCGGGACCACAGGCTCAGTTTACAGCCACCTCCATAAA
>CAYVIT010000220.1:0-3527 GCA_964451425.1 uncultured Pirellulales bacterium | reverse complement strand
CAGATAGAAGAACTGCCAAAGCAGGCCTTCCTCGGCAGCATCCTAAACCAACGAATTTATTGGAGCGACGCATTAAAGGAAATATCCAACCTTATTCCTGAGCCGGTTTATCTGACTGAAATGAACGCTGAAAAAAACCTGCTCACCCTAAAAGGAGAAATCAGATCGCCCGGCCTGGCAAGGGAGCAATTTCTTACTAAATTTATGTGTTCATTGGAAGAAGGAATCTTTGAGGAGGTAAATTTGCTATCCACAAAGGACTCGTCCCAAGAGAAACTCAATACCTTTGAGTTGAGGTTAGGGATTGAATAATGACTGAAGCAATAATTACAAATAGAACTATTAAATTAAAGAAAAACATAGGGCCTTTTAGGAAGCTGTACATTCTGTATGCCTGCTGTGTGTTTTCCGGCCTGATTATTCTAATCTTTGCTTACAGGCCGTTGATGATAAAGTTGCACGATGCAGCAAACAGGATATCCGAACTGGAAACGAAACTGTTGAATCAACGCGGTGCCATTGCTGCGTCGGAAAAGTTCGATGTCAAAAGTGGGGTGATGCCGCGAAATGAGGTTCCTCTGGCAATCGCCGAGCTGACTGGAAAAGGAATAGAACTCGGGCTTAATTTTAGTTCTATTTCACCAAGACAGTTACAGGAGACAACACAAGCCGGCATCAGGAAGTTGCCCATTAGCTTTACGATAGAGTCAGAATACAAGAATGTGGGGCAGTTCCTGGCCTATGTTGAAGGATTCTCTCGTACAATTGCGGAAGTAGAAAGCTTATCCATCCGTCCGAGAGAAAATAATCCGCCTAAACTAAGTGTGGAACTTCTGCTTAATCTATATGTGGAAATAGAAAATGAAACGCAATAGGAAGGTGGCCATTTTGATAGTCTTTATGACTGTAGCTATCTTTGTCTGGATACCAAAGGGCAAGAAGACAAAAGATGTTTCGTCAGCCAACTCATCGGTCACCTTTGACCAGGCGATACCCGTGACCAGAGCAGTACTAAGGAAGAGAACCGAATTTGTTGATTGGGGAAGGAATCCTTTTACCTTTCCGCAAAGAGAAGAAAAGATAGGCAGTATTTCTAATTTGGCGCTTGAGGCTATTATTTGGGATGATAAAAAGGCCTCGGCATTCATAAACAATTCAATCGTATATGTCGGCGACAAAATTACTAACAAGACTGTTAAACGGATTGAGCAAAATAGAGTAATTCTCACCGATGGGACAAAGGATTATGTATTGGAATTAAAAAAATGATGGTGACGTGTATAAAAAATTTATATGGACGGACAATCAGGATAATCGAGTTGTACCGGACTTTAAGCGAACTGTCAAATAGAGAGTGATACAGCGAAAACAACACAAACTCTTATGGAAAAGGACCTGATAAAAGTCTTGTTAGTCGAGGATGACGAAGTTGATAGGCGATTAGTTGAGCGGCTTTTGGCCAAGTGTTCGCAGCCTGTCGAATTTACTGTTGAATCAGTAGGGAGTATGTCAGCAGCGGCTGAGTCCCTGGGCAGTAGGGAGTATGACCTTGTGCTGCTTGATCTGGGGCTTCCTGACAGCAGTGGGATTGAGACGGTTCAAAAGATTAACGAAGTTAATCCACGCACATCTATTGTGGTGTTGACAGGATCGGATGATGAGGAAACAGGGCTTTTGGCGATAAAGAGCGGAGCAACGGATTACCTGGTTAAGGGCCAATCATTAGAAAACTTGCTGGTTCGGACGATGTTATACGCTTTGGAGCGTGAGAAGGAAAAGAAGCTGATATTGGAGACCAACCGCCGGTTACAGGATACATCCCATGAACTCTTCAGGGCGAAGCAAGAACTTGAAAAGAAAGCCAACGCATTGCAGAAGACTCAGGAAGAGTTAGAATTGCGGCTTGAGGAACGAATTGTAGAACTTTCAAAAGCCAATGAACTCTTGACCAAGCTCAAACAATCGGAGAGAGCACTGCAGGCCAGCGAAGCAAACCTCCGCAAGGTCATTGTCACCAGCCCTGACGGCATCGTTATTGTTGGCACAGATGGAATCGTGCAGTTTGCCAACGCGGCTGCGGAATCCCTCTTCGGCCACAATGCAGAAAGTCTCTTGGGAGAATTGTTAGGTCTCCCACTTATGAAAGGTGAAGTAGCAGAGATTGATGTTGTCCACGGCGGAGTTTCCGGAACTGCCGAGATGCGGGTTGTGGACACCGAGTGGAGCAGCCAAAGCGCTTATTTGGTGTTGCTTCGAGATATCACTGATAGCAAACTGGCCGAAGAAAAAATAAAGCGGGCTGCTCAGGAATGGAGAACAACCTTTGACTCCATTGCAGATATGATTTCGATTCATGATAAGAATTACAAAATCACCCGGGTCAATAAGGCACTTGCCAACGCTTTTGGAAAGGAGCCCAAGGAACTTATTGGCAAAACCTGTTATGAAGTATTTCATGGCACAAAGCAGCCTTTTCCGAATTGCCCTCATATGTGGAGCCTCAAGACCAAAGAACCAGCCACACTCGAACTTTTTGAACCACGCTTGGGTATTCATCTTGGTGTATCCACCTCGCCGATACTTGATGAGAATGGCGAAGTTACGAGTTCTGTTCATATAGCCAAGGACATTACCGAGCGCAAATTGGCAGAGGACAAACTCAAAGAGGCAAACGAAAAACTAACAGAATATAATCAACTAAAGGACGAATTTGTCTCTACAGCTTCACACGAACTGCGCACGCCGCTTGCAATTATTATGGCAGCGATAAGGATTATGTTGGATGAAATACCAGGTGAAATAGTCGAGAAACAGAGGGATGTTTTAACTACGGCAATGAAAAATGTGCAGGGGCTTTCTAAAATTATTGATTCTTTGCTGAACATAGCCAAGATAGAGGCCGGCAAACTGGATTTGCAAAAAACCGTTGTAAATATTTGTGAGCTCATTAAAGATACGGTTTCTAACTGCAAGGCCCTTGCCCAGGAGAAATCTCTCTCGCTCGATTGCGAAGTTCCTGAACAAAGTATTGATGTTTGCCTTGATCCGGATAGAATTAAGGAAGTTCTGATGAATCTCATTTCCAACAGCATCAAATTTACATCTGAAGGAGGCTGGATCAAGGTAACTTGTACCGACCGAGACGGAGAAGTCTTGGTTTCTGTCCGGGATTCGGGTGTTGGAATCGCAGAAGAAGATATCCCAAAGCTATTTGATAAGTTTACTCAGTTCGGCAGAAAAGCAGGTCCGGGAGAAAAGGGTACCGGCCTGGGACTTGCAATTGTAAAGAAATTAATCGAGATGCACGGTGGCAAAATTGACGTGGAAAGTAAAGTAAACCAAGGCACAATCTTTACAATCTCTCTACCATTAATCACTAAAGCTGTAGCAGAGGCTCTATCTTCGGAAAGAGATGAGTTTGTGGAAAGTATTCTTGCTAATAATTGTTTCCCGTCAGGAGAAGTGGCACAGCATGAGGCATGATGTTAGGAGAGGGCTTCAAGTGTTTTCCTGCATGCAGGAAAACA
>CAYVIT010000219.1:0-3553 GCA_964451425.1 uncultured Pirellulales bacterium | reverse complement strand
ATAAGCCAACCGTTCATAACGCCGACGGCTCCGGGATGCAGGCTTCGCTCTATTGTTATCAACACAGACAGCTCTACCCCGGGTTAAGATGCCCTTGCGATTGACTTTGCTTTCTTGGCGTCTACGACCAGCTCTACATGCCCGCAGTCATAGCATATCAGAGTATCTACAGGAACCCCCGTCGTGAGCACAGTTACAAATTTAGCATTCTTAGGGCGAGAATAGATTTTCCCGGTGGATTGAAACTCACCCGCTTCAAGATTGGTACCACCACATCTTAAACACTTCTTTTCTTCACTCATAATAAAGCCTTTCAATTGACATTTCCGGTAAAAATTTTGCATTGCCTTAACGGCCCACCCCTTCCTCTCCCGTTTATAGCATATCCAGGTCTATTTCTATCTCGGCTGTTTTCATATATCGCGTAACTACCTCTCTTACAGGCCGTCAAACAAGGCCGGAAAGGGCAAAAACGGTGACGTAAAAAAATGTTTTCGGACCTAAAAGGAGGCTTTCGGAAGGTATAAAAAAGCAGCATCTTGAAGATATGCTATTATTGTTCTTTGTATCCTCTCTGGGCGTGGAGAACTTCTATAAAAGCCAACATATTTTCAAGCGGGACATCACCCTCGACGGCGTGAGATGGGGCAAAGATATATCCACCATCCCTGCCTGCCTCCAATAGTCTAAGTGTTTCGCCTTCGACATCCTCAACCGAACCGTATGGCAGGGTGCGCTGTGTGGACAGGCCGCCGTGAAATGCAAGCCGACCTCTGTATCTTTTCATAACGTCAAAGACATCCATAACCTCAGGCTGAAAAGGATTGAAGCAATTGAGGCCGATTTCAATCAAATCATCAAAAAGCTCATCGACCTTGCCGCACGAATGAATAATAACGTACTTGCCGGCCTCCCGAACCACTGCGTACATCCGCTTCAGCTCCGGGTAAATGAACTGGCGCCAGAGACTTGGCCCCATCTGCAGGCCCGTCTGCTGGCCCCAGTCATCGCCGAAATAAACCGCATCTATATCATATTTCAAAGCCTGGTGAACCTGGGCGATATTGTAGTCAGCTATCGTACGCAGCAGCTCACGTACAAAATCCGGATTCACCAAAAAATCCATCAGCAGATTTTGCATCCCACGAAGCGTCCATGCCCGCTCATAAAGAGAAAACCCAATCTTAAAAACTCTCAAACAATCCTTATACCTGGATATCTTCTCCGGAATGTTCTCAAAAAAAAGCCTATCGAGAGGATTGGGAAACTCATATCCTTCAAGCGTAGGCTCCGGCAAAAGAGGCCCCTCGACATTACCTATGTCTTTGTCTACCCTGCGGTCCCATACAACCCCGAAGACGTCCCGGAACCTATCATTGCCAAGTGCCGTAAAAAAGCCAATATCACTGCCAAGCTTGACAAAATGATTATCTAAAACTGCGTCCAAATCCTCCCGGCCAAAGTGCTTTTGCAGCTTATCAGCGGCCTCTACAGTAAAGCCGCAGTGCCACGGTACATACGGGACCCTCTTGCCCTCAATCGCCCGCTTAACCACTTCTCTTTTGTTCATTTGCCGAGTTCCCAAATCAAATAAGTCAGGAGGGCGTTTTTCAAGAGCACATTGAAATTTCCTCAAACGTCTTTTTCGACAAGCCGGTCAAACGAACATCATCACCAAAACGTTCAATTTCAACGTGATGTAAGCCTACAGCTTCGGTCAATTCCGCCATTGGCGGACTTATCTCAACGCCGCCCTTTCTGCCGAGTATTTTTGGCGTAATGTAAACGACAATTTCATCAGCCAGATGCTCCTTCAAAAATGATGCTATTACCGTCGGTCCGCCTTCGACAAGTAATTGAGAAACTTCACGTTTGGCCAATTCACAAGTGAGAAAATGCAGATTAGAACTACCGTAATGCTCCGGATAAGCCAGCACTTCAGCTCCCTTTTTCGTTATTTTTTCCACAATTTGGGGATTTTCACGGAGCGATTGTTGACTCGTTAAGATTAGCACAGGGACCTCCTTAGCCGTTGCAAGCAGTTTGCAATCCAAAGGAATCCTGAGATGGCTGTCTAATACGATTCTGGCGGCCTTTTTGCCCCTGCTCGGCCTTGCCGTTAAAAGAGGGTCGTCAGCGAGGACTGTATTGATACCTACCAATATAGCCTGTGCTCGACGACGCAGTTTGTGCACGTCTTTTCTGCTCTGCTGGCCTGAAATCCATTGTCTCTGCCGGGTCGTATCGGCATAAGCAACTTTGCCGTCGATGCTCTGCGCCCATTTCAATATCACCCAGGTTTTGCCGGTTGCAGCAAACTTGAAAAAAGGCGCATTTAGCAGGCGTGCCTGCGTCTCACAGACGCCGGTCTCTACCTCGATTCCCGCGTTGCGAAGCTGCTCAATGCCTTTGCCGTTGGCGTGCTCCGAGGGGTCAATCGCAGCCACGACAACCTTTGACACCCCAGCATCAATTATGGCTTCCGTGCAGGGGCCGGTCTTGGCCTGATGACAGCACGGCTCAAGAGTAACATACATCGCAGCTCCCTGCGGACTAACACCCAGCGTTTTGCAATCTTGAAGAGCGTTTATCTCGGCGTGGGGGCCGCCGAATTTCTTGTGCCAGCCCTTGCCGATAACCTGACTGGCTTTTACTAAAACGGCCCCGACCGCCGGGTTCGGCTCAACCGAGCCGATGCCTCGCTGCGCCAGTTTCAGTGCCACTTGCATATATTTCTCATCTTGGTTAATAATTAATTCTCTCTTATCCTCTATTTTGAAATAATTTCCGGATTTCCGTTTATTAGAAAACTTATAAATTTATCTTGTGTTAGAGTATATGTACCAATTTCTCTTAAGCTCATATTTCGAGGAGAAGGTATAAGGATTGCAAATTCAACGGTACCATGATTTCGCTCTTTTTCATTCATAGCTGGTTCCGCACCTGTTCCATTTTGAACAGAGATACAATACTTTATTTGATTAATTGCATCACACCACCTATGATATGCTTTCGGAGTGTCATAGAGAGTGCATCCACGATGAAAGGCAAAACGAGACCCCTGTGTCCATACCTTTCTAATTTCTGTTTCATCCCTCATTCTCCCAGTTTTTTTATCCTTAATTTTACGACCTGTTTTAACACGACGATCTGTTTTTGTAATATCCAAGCAGTCATTGAAACAAGAGGGAACATATATAAACCATTCGTCATTATCAATCAGAGCGCGTTCTGGATTTTTTAATAATTCAGTATGTCTTTTCTCTTTTGTCGGATACCGTCCTTCTTTTTCCAAAAACTTTTGGGTTATAAGTTTTTTGAGAAGTTTTAATGAGTCTTCTTTTGATTTCATTTTTTTAAAACTGCCTTTTCAAAAGCTTTCTTCGCTTTTCTTACATTTTTCTGTGCCTTTTTCAGAAGTATTTCTGACTCACTCAATTCGGAAAAGAGTGAGGGGATGGTTGTTGTCTTTAAGTGTGAGCAGATTTCATTTAAAATCGCTTTCTGACTACTATCATAGAGAATCGAATCATCACCATTTATCATCCGCATT
>CAYVIT010000218.1:1272-3602 GCA_964451425.1 uncultured Pirellulales bacterium | reverse complement strand
TAAGCGTTGATAGATACTCGATGCTCGATGCTCGATGCTCGATTTCCGATTACTAATGTGTTAACAGCACCAATCTTTTCTGCTAACGGTTCGATAAAGCCCTGCCTTTCTCTGACGAAATTCAGGGCGTTTTGTTTGTGCGGGATTGTTACGCTAAAGCCTTTGAAGTTCATCCATTCTCTCGAAAGGATGTTGTTTAAGAATTCATCAAATTCCTTGCAGCCGCCTTCTACAAGCAGCGGTAAATACAGTTTGTTCATACCCTCGTCAGCAAAACAGGCATTATGAATGGCAGGGCTGAGGGAATGGCCAACCGGCTCGGCAATTACGCCGAAGAGCTCTGTATCGGAATTAATAGAGTCATAGCGATATAATCCCTTGAGCTGCTCGCTCGTCAACTGCCCGGGCGCGGTAGCAACTTTCTCGTTAATACTTGCGAAGGTAACAAAGCTGCCCAGCTTCTTTGCGATGATTCTGCTGACAAGGCCGGCTGCGCCCATACAAAATACTATCGAATCGCCACTGGCGTTGTGCAATAAATCGAACGCATCAAAGCAGTCGTTGATATGGTTTGCGGTATAAACCAGCTTTGGGACGGCAGTCGGACTAACTGTCAGGATATCGTGGTAAAGCCGGTCAATGTCCTCAAATCGGGATTTGAAATCGTGGGCGGACAGAATCAACCGCGTTTTCGAGCTCTCGGCCAACGCTGCTTTTATCTTATCCTGCACTTCTGCAGAGAGAAAATTGTCGTACTCACAATCGATAAAATCGCAGCCGCTTCTGACGGCTTCTGTGAGAATTTCGACTCGCAACTGCTCTGGGTAAGCCCTCACTCCGCCCTGCTTCTGGTCACGACAGGTCACGATTATCGGCAAGGATTGTTGGGCGGCACTTTTAGTCTCAGCAATTAATTCCTTAACCAAATCGGAGTTGAGGTTTTCGAGATAGTCTGTTCGCAGCTCAAGGATTTCGGCACCTGCAGCCAGGGCCGCCTTGATTTGCCGCCTTGCCTGGTCTAAATCCTTCGCTGCTATGGGAACCGCTAAATATGTCATTTTTAACTCATATCTCGTGACTCGTGGCTCGTTTCTGCGAGATATAAAAACAAACAGACCATATAATAGGCTGTCGAGAACGATATTGCAATGGCAGCTTTGAAAATCAATAGTTGGCCGCAGCCACGAACCAAACACTACGAATCCGCCGCAGGCGGAAACTAAATCTATGTTTTTTTCTTGCGTTTTCGGCTATTTACGGTAGATTTTACGAATAGAATATCGTTAAGTAAACCTGAGAACAAAATATGAGATTGATTCGCAGAGATGACGAACAATTGGAGGTTTAATATATGGTAGGCAAAGAAATAAGACTCGAACGAATAATCGACCGCAATTCGCATAAAACGGTCATTATTCCAATGGACCACGGTGTCACGGTCGGCCCCATTGATGGTCTGGCGGATATGCGGGCGACGGTAAGCAAAGTGGTAGCTGGCGGAGCCAATGCTATCCTGATGCACAAAGGGATGGTCCGCGCCGGACACAGAGGCACAGGTAAGGACGTAGGGCTGATTATTCATCTTTCAGCAGGAACGTCGATAAGTCCCGACCCGAACGCTAAAGAGCTGGTCTGCACCGTTGAAGAGGCAATCAAGCTCGGCGCCGATGCGGTTTCCGTCCATATAAATCTGGGCGCCGAAACCGATAACCAAATGCTGCGGCAACTGGGCCTTGTAAGCAGACATTGTTCGCAATGGCAGATGCCGCTTGTTGCGATGATGTACACGCGCGGAGTGAAAATCAAAGACGAATACGATGTCGAAAACGTCAAGCTTGCCGCCAGGGTCGGAGCAGAACTTGGCGCAGATATCGTTAAGGTAGTCTATACCGGCAGCATTGAAAGTTTCACCGAAGTTGTGCAGGGCTGTCCGGTGCCGGTGGTGATTGCGGGTGGGCCGAAAATGGACAGCGACGAGGACATCTTCAAAATGGTTGCAGGTGCCCTCGAAGCCGGAGCCGCGGGTGTATCAATCGGTCGAAATGCGTTCCAGCACGAAAAACCAGACAAAATTATCGAGGCCCTTTGCAAAATGGTCCACGAGGGGGCAAGCATCAAAGACGCGATTGAAATGCTCGAGACATGAAACAGCGGAAAACCAAAATCGCCGGAATTTCCCCGCCCAGGCCGCGAAAAGACCCAATTCGCGCTGCGGTGGATTACGGCATTGATATCCCTATGCTGCTCGCCAATATGGCCAGAACCCCCGCCGAGCGTATCAGGAGACATCAGATTGCACTCGAAACATTTAGGGCGCTTCGCAAGGCAAA
>CAYVIT010000218.1:0-1172 GCA_964451425.1 uncultured Pirellulales bacterium | reverse complement strand
CGAATACGCGTTCTTACTATTGATTCACTTATCAAGGCAAGGAAGGCTATGAACCGCCCCCGCGACAGAGAGGCCGTGTTGCAGCTCGAAGCGATAAAAAAAATACAAAAGAAAAGCAGGAAGATTTAGGCCATATTTCGTAAAATGGTCCACGAAGGCGCGACTATCGAAGAAGCAGTTAAAATACTGCAAAACTAAAAGAGTAAGAATAGATTATGTCGGAAAATGTAAATCGCCGCAATTTTTTCAAAAAATCCATTATTGCATCTACTGGTGCTGCATTAGGTTTAAGTCTTGAAGAGAAAGCCTTATTAGCAGCACCGGTCGGAGAGGATTCTATTAAAGGTTTATCAATAGGAAAAATCGGCAGCATTCGGGTCAGCAGATTGATTATCGGGGAAAATCAGTTCAGCGGCTGGTCACACAGTAGAGACCTCAAGTACCTCCGCGAGCTGTTCAAGGCCTATAACTCCGAAGAAAAAATTATGGAGACCCTCCAGATATGCGAGGAAATGGGAGTAAACACAATCATAACGGCATCGTCGGGATACCTTAATAAGTACTGGAAGGAAAGGGGCGGCCGGATACAGTGGATTGCGCAAGTCCACCCGAAAACAAACGACCTGACCAGCGATATAAAAAGGGCCATTGATAACGGTGCCGTTGGAGCTTATGTTCAGGGAGGCGTCGGGGACAGTTTCGTCAAAAATGGCCGTGTCGACCTACTTGGCAAAGCAGTCGAATTTATGAAAGAAAACGGAATAATCGCAGGTATCGGCGGGCATTCAATAGAAGTGCCTATCGCGTCCGAAAAAGCAAAGTTAAATGCTGATTTTTATATGAAGACTTTACATCACGGCGATTACTGGTCCGCCACGCCCAAAGAAGACAGGTTCGAATTTAATGTTGATAGCGGCAGTCTCAACGACCACGATAATATATGGGCCGTTACCCCGGAAAAAACCATAGAATTCATGAAAACAGTCAAAAAACCCTGGATAGCTTTCAAGGTTTTGGCTGCCGGTGCGATTCATCCCAAATCCGGCTTTAAGTATGCCTTTGAAAATGGTGCCGATTTCGTTTGCGTGGGAATGTTCGACTTTCAGGTCAGAGAGGATACAATCATTGCCAAAGACATATTATCGGGAAAAATAAATAGACCGCGTCCCTGG
>CAYVIT010000217.1:0-3661 GCA_964451425.1 uncultured Pirellulales bacterium | reverse complement strand
TTGTAAACATGTGCCTTGCTCATTTTTATAACCTCACTCGATCAAATCCTAAATTCTAATTTCTAAGCTCTAAACAATATCGAAATCTGAATAACAAATGTTCAAAAACATCATTTACTCTTGGTTACAATCGAACCGAAAATGTGAGTAAGTTCCCTTGCTTCATCTTCTAATTCTTTCCTTTCTTGTTCAAGCTCTCTGTTTCCGCTGGTGTCGACTAATCTGAGCCAATATCGGCTTTCTTTTGCTTCTTTACGGCATATCTTAATTCGCATAACAAAGTCTTTCTTACTGAGTGCTTCGTTAGCTTCAATGTAATTCGCTCCGACCGAACCCGACGCCTTAACAAGTTGTTTACCGTCCTCGATGTTAGCTAAGGTCTTTGGCAGCTTCTTCACAAACGCTCTTACCCTCCGGGCGAACTCAAGCGTCCTGTCCTCAAGGTCGTAATGTTTTGAATTTTGAATTTCGGTCATTTGAATTTGTTTAGAATTTAGGATTTAGGTATTAGGATTTCTCAAAAGTGCTTTCTTGGGTCTGTTAGCTTACCTTCGATAGCCGACGCTGCTGCCGTTGCCGGGCTGGCCAGGTAAACTTCACTTTCCGGATGTCCCATTCGGCCGACAAAGTTCCTGTTGGTTGTGCTCACGCACTTCTCACCCGCAGCTAATACACCCATAAACCCGCCTAAGCACGCCCCGCAGGTCGGCGCTGAAATCACGCACCCGGCCTCATAAAATATATCGAACAGGCCTTCATCTTTCGCCTGCTTCCAGATAGTCGGCGTAGCAGGCACGACTATTGTGCGTATCGCTGCCTGTTTTCCCTTCATGATTTTTGCGGCGATTCGCAGGTCCTCGATTCGCCCGTTCGTACAGCTCCCGATATAGGCCTGGTCCATCGCCTTGCCTGCGCACTCTCCAATAGGTACACCTCCGCTGGGTAAATGCGGCAGCGCGACCATCGGCTCAATGGCCGAGCAGTCAAATTCCTCCACTCTCACATACTCGGCATCCTCGTCGGATTCATACACGGTATAATCGGTCTTATCTTTTAGATGCTCGTCAAGATACTGCTTCGTTACATCATCGAATCCGATTACGCCGTTCTTCCCCCCGGCTTCGATGGCCATATTTGTCATAGTCATCCTCGCCTCCATCGACATCTCAGCTAATGTCGGCCCGACAAACTCCATCGCCTTATAAAGCGCGCCGTCCACCCCGATTCTGGAAATCACGGTCAGGATAACGTCCTTGCTGTAGACGCCCGGCCCAAGCGAGCCATTGAGGACGAATTTCATCGAGGCCGGCACCCTGAACCATAGCTCACCTGTCGCAATCGCCGCCGCTAAATCCGTCGACCCGACCCCTGTACCGAAAGCCGCGAACGCTCCATAAGTGCACGTATGCGAGTCCGGCCCGATGATAACCTCACCGGGACGAATGTGTCCCTGCTCCGGCAGCAGCGCATGGCACACCCCGGCCCTGCCGATTTTATAATAGTATTTTATCTTGTGCCGCCTTGCCCACTCATCGAGCCGTTTATGAAGCTCAGCGCTTTTGATGTCCTTGGCCGGCTGAAAATGGTCGGGCGTTACAACGATTTTTTCCCTGTCGAACACCTTATCCATTCCCTTCTCAGCCAACATCGAAGCAGCCGGCGGCCCTGTAACATCGATGAACAATACGATATCAACGTTTGCATTGATAACCTCACCCGGCACAACCGTTTCTTTCCCCGCCGCCCTCGCTAAAATTTTCTCGGTTATAGTCATACCCATAAATTTGTCCTTGGTTTTTAGTTCGTAGTTACACTTCCGGTTTTTCTTTGGGCTGTTCCCCTTTTTCCTGTGCCGAGACCATTCTGTTAATCGCATCGACGTAGGCCCGGGCACTCGCCTCTATGATATCTGTGGAGACACCTCGCCCGACGAACGTTCGGTCGTCTTCACTGATTCGAACTGTCGCTTCGCCGAGCGCCTCTTTGCCGCCGGTCACAGCCCTTATAGAGTAGCTTTCCAGCTTCGGCGATTGGCCGGTGGCTTCCCGTATGGCTTCATAAGCTGCATCAACCGGCCCGTCCCCTGTGGCATCAGCTTGTATTGTTTTGTCTGCGTATCTCACTTTCACACTTGCTTTCGGCACGGTGTCGGTATCAATTACGACGTGCAGGTGCAGCAGTTCATAAATCTTCTCAACAATGTGTATTTCGTTGCTGATTATGGCGGCGAGGTCTTCGTTGAAGACCTCTTTCTTTTTGTCCGCAACGGCCAGAAAACGTTCGTATGTTTTGTCCAACTCCTCTTTGGATAATGTATATCCCATATCTTTCAGCCGATGTCGAAGTCCGTGGCGTCCCGTACGCGCCGTCAGAACAACACGACTCTCCGCCAGGCCGATACTCTCAGGCCGCATAATCTCGTATGTTTCCCGCTTCTTCAGGAATCCATCCACGTGAATCCCGGAGCTGTGGGCGAAGGCATTGCTTCCCACAATCGCCTTATTGGCCGGAACCGGCATACCAAGCAAATCCGCTGTCATATGGCTCGTGCGGTAGAACTCGCGGGTATTGATGCCCGTTTCAACCTCTTCGAAGAAGTCGCGCCGTGTATGGATAGCCATGACCACCTCTTCGATGGCCGCGTTGCCTGCTCGTTCGCCGACGCCGTTTATTGTCCCTTCCACCTGTCGCGCGCCGTTTTTGACGCCGGCCAGCGAATTGGCCACCGCCATGCCCAAATCGTCGTGGCAGTGCACACTGATTATCGCCTTGTTGATATTCGGCACGTTGGCCCGTATGTCCCGGATAAGAGCGCCATACTGTTCGGGTATGGAATAACCCGTCGTATCGGGAATATTGACCGTAGTGGCACCGGCATCAATCACGGCCTCGAGAATCTCATAGAGAAATGCCCGGTCGGCCCGGCCGCTGTCTTCGGCATAGAATTCGATGTCGCTGGTATATTTCGCGGTGTGCTTGACCGCCTCGACCGCCATCTTGAGGATGGTCGCCTGCTTTTCGCCCATCGTCTTGCCGTACTTATCATCTGCGAATTTTCCCGCGATGTGGATCTCGGAGACGCCGATACCCGTATGGATGCGGAAACGCTTGGCTTTGGCCATCGCTTTTTGGCAGGTCTCAATGTCCTTTTCTATGGCGCGGGTCAGGCCGCAGATGACGGGGCCTTCTATCTGTTGCGAAATCAGGCGGACGGCCTCGAAATCTTCCGGCGAGGAGGCGGGAAAACCGGCTTCAATGACGTCGACTTTCAGCCGGGCCAACTGGCGGGCGATTTCCAGCTTCTCTCTTGCACCCAGGCGGGTCCCGGCTGCCTGCTCGCCGTCACGTAACGTCGTATCGAAGATTATGATTTTTTCTTTAGACATCTTTAATTTCTCCAATTTTTCTATGCCACAAAGGCACCAAGTCTCGAAGTTTGTTCTTTATATATTCAATTTCATTGTGGCTTCGTGTCTTCGTGGCGGAAACTACAAAGCTCTGCGACCTCAGCGTTCTCGGTGCTGAGAAATATGGGCTGATTATGCCCCAATTGGCGTAGAAATGCCACGAATTTGCGAAAAAAACGAATAGGTTACTAAGATTTTGTTGTAGAGAGTTTATTGCGCCTTGCGGCGCAAAAGCAGCAGGAGGCCTAAAAGGC
>CAYVIT010000216.1:0-3663 GCA_964451425.1 uncultured Pirellulales bacterium | reverse complement strand
ATAAAAAGCCGGCATATTCAAGATTGATGCTTTCGCCGGCTTCGGGTGAGCTTTAATATGTCAGAAGTTTGGTTAGAGATTATCTGGAAAATCGGGGTCAAAAATAAGGAGATACTATTATGAGTAAACGGATTTTAGCAATCACATTCATTTACGTATGCAGCGCCCTTGCCTGGATGATTCTGGCCGGCACTATGAAGTTGAGGACTGACCGCCAAGACAGGAAACTAAGAGACGCTGTGGCCCAACTATGGGGAGCGAAACAAACTCAGCAGGCACCATCGATTTACTGCAAGTCTTCAGGTACGAACGGAAAAAAGGGCAAAGGGGAAACGCAATACCTTCCCCTGGAAGCGAGCGACATAACGGTAGGCCTCAAACTTGAACATCGTAAGAAAGGTCTTCTCTGGTATTCCACCTATCGTGTAGCGTTCTCAGGCAAGTACCAGGTTATAAACAATTCTGACAATCCCAGGGAGATATTCCTGAATTTTGAGTTTCCCACAAAAGGCGCGGTTTATGACAAGTTTCGGTTTACTGTTGGAGGTGAAGAAATTCGGGATATAGAACTACAGTTAGGTCACATCGCCGAAGGTATGCAATTATCTCCGGGCCAAAGTGAAGATGTTGAAATATCATACGAATCGCAGGGTTTGGACCTATGGTCATACGACTTCGGCGAGGATGTTAACCCGGTGAGAAATTTCAGCCTTGTGCTTCAGACGGATTTTGACGAAATTGACTTTCCGCAGGGAAGCATCTCTCCGACGCATAAAGAGGCCGGCAGTAATGGTTGGAAGCTTACATGGCAGTATTCAAATCTGCTCACGGGTGCGAAGATAGGAATGATTACTCCGCAGAAGCTCAATCCCGGTCCGTGGACAAGCAGAGTTACTGCGACGGCGCCTGTATCTCTGTTTTTGTTTTTCTTTTTGATGTTTGTGTTCACGATTGTGAAAAAAATAAGGATTCACCCGATGAACTATTTTTTTGTGGCAGCGGCATTTTTCAGTTTCCACTTACTTTTGTCATACTTGGTAGACCACATATCCATCCACGGAGCTTTTTGGATTTGTTCTCTGGTTTCAATATTTCTGGTGGTTTCCTACATGCGGCTTGTCGTGGGGCCACGTTTCGCCTTTATCGAGATTGCATTATCGCAGCTGGTGTATCTTGTGTTGTTCTCGTATACATTCTTTTTCAAAGGTTATACAGGTTTGACAATTACCATTATGTGTATATGCACACTGTTTGTGGTAATGCAGTTTACCGGCAAAGTGGATTGGGAACAAGTATTTGCAAAAAGTGATAAGCCGACAGACAGTAAGGCTTTAAAATAACTAACCGTTTGAGGTCATATCAGATTAGGACAACGGCAGCGTGGTAGAACTTGCTTGTGTTACAAGGGGGCAGAGTTAAGAGTCAGACTCATTGCTTTTTGTCAAACGGATAATAAATAGAAAAATTCCAAATTTTTTGCGCACATTTTGGGGGCTGGATTACACTATATAATAGATAACCCAAACGCGATATGCTGCGTTTGGGAATTATTGAAGCTGATATCAGTAAATCATTTGGTTTGGCAGGCTTGGGATGACAATAAAACTCGAAGAACAATCGGAAGAACGGATAGTTGAAGCAGCCCAAAACGGCCATTTGGAAAGCTTCGGGGCTCTGTACGAGCGATATCACAGCCCAATGGTGGCTCTGGCGTATTCGATGCTCGGAGACAGAGACCTTGCCGACGATGCCGCCCAGGAGACGTTTGCGATAGTCTGCCAAAAACTGGGCACTCTGAGGCGCAGGGACAAATTCGCCGGCTGGCTGGCCAGTATTTGTAGAAATACTGCACGGAGTATTCTTCGGTCGAAAGGTAAATCTTCGACTGTGAATTTTCAGGAACGCGTTGGAAATCAAACTGATACAGACCATAGTCGGGATGCAATTCGAGAAGCTGTTTGGAAACTGAGGCCCGCCGACAGGGAACTGATAGTCATGCGTTACTATGACGGATTTTCTCAGGCACAAATTTCCAACGTTCTTGATATTTCGCCACAGGCGGTGAACGGCCGACTTGTAAGGGCCAAACGTAAGATTGCAAAGTATTTGAAACGTAACGGTTTCATGGGAGATGATTATGGAACGGCTTGAAGATAAAAACTGGCTTGATAAAGCACTTACCGAAGCGATTGGTTCGGAAGAAAAAAAGCCCAACTTCGAGAAGTGGAAACAGGAACACCCGGAAGCCGTGGAAATGTTGACATCCCCGACAGGCAGAGAGAAAGGTTCTACAAGTTTACTCAAGATAAGGAGAATAATCATGAAAAGTCCAATCACAAAATTAGCTGCGGCGGCTGTGATAATTGTTGCAGTCGTGCTGGCAATAACTGTTTGGGACGAGTCTATACCCTCAGCTTACGCCCTTACGGACACTATCGAGGCCAACCACACCGTACGCTACCTTCACATAAAAGATTTCAGCTCGGAACATAAAGACGAGCCAAAGGAATTCTGGGTCGAGTGTGACGAACATGGACAGATTGTAAATGCACGTATGCATATGCCCCAATGGGCCGCACCTGATGACGGTGCCAAAGCGATTGTATGGAACCAAAATAAAGTGCAGGTATACTTTAAGAGGAAAAACATTTTGTTCATAGCCGCGGACAAAACCGTCGCCGACCGTATGCTCCAGCTCGTGAAGAGCTGTGACCCTCGACTGGCTGTGGAACGTCTGTATGAGCAGGAGACAGCGGGCAAAGTAAAGATAGAGATTGACCAGCCTTCCGATAAGGCCAAACCGATTGTCGTAACAGCAACGTATCTGCCTGAAAGCTCATCGCCCAATAGGCGCGAAGTTTTGTTCGTAGACCAGGCTACGAAACTTGTTATAGCCGCAGAATATTACCAGCTAAAAGACGGTGAGTATCAATACGTTGGTACGCAGGAATATTATGACTACAACCAGACAATCGATGCCAAAATGTTTACACTCGATGATGAGGTTCCTGCTGACGCGATGCGGATTGACCAGACTATTCAGGATGTTGGTCTGGCACAGGGGAACCTTAGCAATGAGGAAATCGCCGTTGAAGTTGCAAGACAGTTTTTTGAGGCCCTGATTGCCAAGGATTACGCCAAGGCAGGTAAATTGCTGGAAGGAATGCCGGCAGATAGAATACAGCAGGGGTTTGGCGAAATAAAGTTTCTCCGCATCATTTCAATCGGACCGGCCGGCCCACATCCAATTCCCGCGACCGGGGGCCTGGTTGTGCCCTGCACGGTTGAGATTGAAAAAGACGGGCAAACAAGCGAGTGGAAACTGGAGCGTCTCGGCGTTCGGCAAGTTTTCAACCAGCCGGGGCGGTGGACAATTTTCGGCGGAATCTGAAAATAGGGTGATTATCTCATCAATAGTGTGTTATACAAAGGCCGAGTTCGTTTTGCTCGGCCTTTTTTATGCGCGTATTTCGTATTGCGTTGGACATATTGTGGGTGGCATCGCCATATCGGCAACGGCTAAACAACCCCATGTGAAACATGGGCTAAATATAAGTTAGCAGCGACTTGAAAAAACTATTGCGAACACTTGCATTTAGCCTTATAAAATACCTCTCGCAGTTAAGTTATGTATCTTTAAGGAGTAGGAAATGAACCATCATA
>CAYVIT010000215.1:0-3668 GCA_964451425.1 uncultured Pirellulales bacterium | reverse complement strand
CAAGCGATTCGAAAGGAGACGTTATGAAATCTGCAAAAAGTATCTTGATTGTGGCGGTCGTGGTGTTTGCCGGCCTGAGCCTGAGCGCCCCATCGGCTGAGCGGGACGATTCAACGCCGGTGCGGGTAACGCCGCCTCGCCCCCCTTCTCTGCCGGCTCCAGTCATTGGGGAGGAAGCTCCAGCCCCAAGGCCGGCAACTCGACCGGTACGAGTAACTACAGCTCGAACCAAATCACGGACAACTCCAACCCGGCCGGACATCGTGCGGCGGAGACCGCCCGAAGACCCGCACAAAGAGTCCGTCATCCTGCTGGAGGCTTTTATGGTGGAGGTCCGTTTGTCGGCGCTGCATTCGCTGGGCGTGCCGCAAATCAGCCAGGGTGACGACTTCGTCACAGCCGACCATATCATCAAACTGATGAAGACAACGGATGCCGCAGCGGTAACAGGCGGCGCCAAGCTGGCGCTGGCCCAGGCCAACAAAGCAAGTACCAAAACGACTACCCGCAAGGCTATCTACACAGACCCGCCCAACAATGCGAAGACTGAGTATATTAACGTGGGCACTTCGTTTACCGCTATCGCCGAAATCCGGAAAGAAAAGGTATCCGCCGAATTGGAGTTCAAATACAGTGATATAGTAAACGACAAGAATGCCCATGCAGTTCCCCAGACTATAGAAAGAAACTGGACCAGCAGCATCTGTCTAAAGCCCGGCGAGCCGACCCTCGTCGGCGCCACGCAGGACAAGGACTCCGCCACCTTTCTGATTGTCACTGCAAACATTAAGGAGTAGATGCGTGAATGAGAGGATGCGTTGATGCGTAAATCGCATAATCTCTAAATTCTAAGTACTAAATCCTAAAGAAATTCAAAATACAAAAAAGGAAATTCAAAACGAGATTCTTCGCTTCTCTCAGAATGACAGAGGTGCCTGGATACTCGATACTGGATGCTTGATGCTTGATACTCGATGCTCAATACTCGATACTCAATGTGAGCAACAAGCGACGGGCGACGTTTCTATCTGCCTATGAACCGGATGAGCAGGATAATAATGATTAAAATGGAAACGCCTGTGATGGTGGCCAGCAGCAGGATGACCATTCGGTACCACTGGGAAATATCCTGCTTGTAAACATCTTCTTCAAGCTCGACTTCGTCTCCATCCTCCAACTGCTGATACATAGAAACGTCAAACCTCTCTCTTGCCCGCACGGGCGGCTGACCGCTGCGAAGCGCCTCCAAATCCACGAGCAGCTCCTCGACATTGGTGTATCGGTTTCGTTTTTTCTTTGCCATCATAATTTCGATGACTTCTGAGATACCTGCGGTCAGGGATGTGTTTATATGGTCGGGCGGAATAAGCGGTTCCTTGAGGTGCTTTCTCATAACATCCGAGGGGTCATCTGCCATAAAAGGCACTCGTCCTGTTACCATATGATAAAAGGTTGCGCCGAGGCCGTAGATGTCCGCCCTGCCGTCTATGTCGATTTCGCCTCTAATCTGCTCCGGCGCTATATAGTACGGCGTTCCGTAGGCCTTTCCGGCCTCGGATTCGGCGGCCTCAATATCGGCTGTTTCGCGTGCCAGCCCCATATCGGCCAGTTTCACCTTGCCGCTTTCGTTTATCATTATGTTCTTTGGCTTGACATCACGGTGAATCAGGCCGCGTGCGTGGGCGTGTGCGAGGGCGTGAGCAACCTGCATGACAATATCGATGGCCTCCTTTTCCGAGTATACTTTGCCGGTTGAAAGGTCATCATATAAGCTCTTGCCTTCAACATATTCCATCACAAAATAGTAGTACCCGCCTGCCTCTCCGACATCATAGGCCTGAACAATATTTGTGTGGTTGAGCTTTGCAGCGGCCTGACCTTCCTTGTAAAAACGCTCAACGTATTCGGGATTTTCGCTGAATCGCTTTGGCAAAACCTTTATCGCAACCATGCGGTCGAGACTAATCTGGCGAGCTTTATACACGATTGCCATAGCCCCCATGCCGAGCTTGCCGAGAATTTTGTAGCCCGGGATACGATGGGCAGCGGCCTTCTGCTCCTTCAGGCTTACCTTTAATCGCTCAGACTGATTTTCAGTAATATAGCCGAGCTCAACCATGATGTCTCTGAGCATAACGGGATTGATCTTTCGGCGTTCCTCAAACTCCTTAAGTGAGTGGTGCAGCTCCCCATCGGTGCAGAGGCCCTGCTCGACGGCCATCTTGCCGAATACGGTATCGTAACTTGTTTCCTGCTGTGACATTAATCACCCTGCGGAAGCCAACTCTTCAGGCCCATCCGCCATCGCTCAAAAAGTAACGCACTACAATATACAAAATAAAACCGCTGTCAAAGAAAATTCCCCTGCCCGGCGAATAAAGACAAAATCGACACGTGGTACAATCGTCCTTTCCTGTTTCTGAGTTTAACACTTTGTTTGTACCAGCCGGTACAACCCGAAGACACGGCTCACTATTCGTCCAATAACTTTTAATGCAGCAGCCTGTACATTCAATCCTGCGGAGGGTCATCCGAAGGTCTGCACCTGCTATCCACATGTTCAGAAGGCAAAACCACAAAGCTCACTACGTCTGCACACCGCATCATTTGGAAAAAGGATGAGGAGTTGTTTTTCAATTCTCATTCTCATCCTCATCTTCGTCATCATCATCCCTGTCGTCGCGGTCTCTTTTACGTTCCATACCTTCTTCGCCTTCGTCGCGGTCTCTACGCAAACGGCGTTCTTCTCGTTCGTCGCTGTCTCTATCACGGCGCTCGAGTTCCTGCCTTTGGGTGCGGTCTCTTCTCTGCGGCTGCTCAAATTGCCGTATTCTATCGCGTATTACGGGCCTGGGCATTCTTTGGGCTTCGGGCTGTCTTCGTTCGCGAAGCTCCGGAGCCGGCACTCTTGCGGGCTGCATCCTCTCTCGCAATTCTCTCCTCAATTGCTCGTTCTCGGCCCGGAGCTCGTTGAGCTCTTTTTCCAATCGCTCGATGTGCATGGAAAGCTCATGAAAACCTCCCTTAATTTGCTGAAACCGTTCGGCGAGGGCCTCTTTCAGTTGTTTTCCCGCCTGCTGAAGACGATGCTCTAAAGCTTCCTTGAGCTGTGCCTTGAGATAGTTGAAATGTTCTTCGATAGGGGGCGCTTTATGCGGTAGAGGTGGCATTGGGGGATAGCCTTCAGGTCTGCGCTTTTTCATCTCAGGGTGCTTGAATTCACTTTTGAGTGCCTGCTCAAGCTCCTGGGCGTGTGCCCAGAGATTTTCGGCTTTTTCCATTTCGCCTCGCTGTTTTGCCTCGCGGGCCAATTCTTTTAGATGAACAATTTGCTGCTTGAGCTTTTGGACCTTTTTATCTTTACCCTCTCTTGCATAGGCCTCCATCTTTTCGGCTAACATCTTGGCCTTTTGGTGGAGCTGGTCGGCCCTATCGTGTTGGCCTTCTCTTTCGGCGTGCTCAGCGGCTTCTTTTAGCTCGGCGATTCGTGCGTGCAGCTTCTCCATTTTCGCGGCCATCTCGGGATGCTCTGGTTTATCTTTGAGCACTATCCTAATCTCCTCGTGCTTAATGCGTTTTTTACGTTCGGGGCCTTTAAGCTCGCGCTCGATATTCTTTAGCTGTTGATTGATCTTTCGTAACTCGGCCTGGATTTCGCGGGCCTCATC
>CAYVIT010000214.1:0-3761 GCA_964451425.1 uncultured Pirellulales bacterium | reverse complement strand
CTGAAAAACGCCGAATCCAAACAGCAGGCAGCCTCAATTATTACAGAGTTGTTAATCGGCCGGCTTCCTGTATAATCTTGCAATATGGCCGCCACAAATGAGAAACTTTCGCCTGCGATGAAGCAGTTCTCCAAGTTCAAGCAGAAATACCCCGACTGCATACTGTTTTTTCGCATGGGCGATTTCTACGAGACCTTCTACGAAGACGCCAAAACCTGCTCACGGGTCTGCGGCCTGACACTGACCAGCCGAAGCAAAGGCAGCAATCCCATCCCTTTGGCCGGCGTACCCTATCACGCCGTCGATGGATACCTGAAAAAAATGTTACAGGCCGGATACAGGGTCGCCGTTTGCGAGCAGGTCGAGGACCCCAAAAACGCAAAGGGGGTCGTCAAACGTGACGTCGTGCGAATTGTTACCCCGGGCACCATTACCGACGATATCCTGCTTGATGCCAAGGAGGACAATTTTCTCTGCGCGATAAGTCTCGGTGCAAAACACCAGGCTGCTGTTAGCTGGGTAGATATTTCCACCGGCCATTTTTTCGTACAGGACCTGCCCGAAGGAAAACTGCTCGATGAATTGTTACGGCTGTCTGCCGCCGAGTGCCTTCTGCCCGACAGACGAGGCGAGCTGTTTGAAGCCGAGACAAGAAAGCTTGCCGCAGATATCGAGCAGTTAACCGGCGCCATCGTAACCGAGCGTCCCTCCTGGTATTTCGACCCATATCAGGCAAAAAAACGTTTGCTGAAGCATTTCGGCACCACTACCCTCGAAGGTTTCGGCATCAGCGATAATGAGGATGGCCTCATTCCTCCTGCCGGCGCCATCATCGAATACCTGAATGAAACACAAAAGACCACGCTCGGCCATATCCAAAGCCTGAAGAAAATCGATCGCAAAAAATTTCTGCAAATCGACCCGGCCACTCTGCGAAGTCTTGAAATCCTGCGAACCATTCGCACCGAAACCCAAAAGGGTTCGCTGCTGGAATGCCTCGATGAAACGCTGACCGGCATGGGTGCTCGCAAGTTCAGAAACTGGCTCTGTATGCCGCTCTGTGACATCGGCGCCATTGAGTTGCGTCAGGACGCCGTCGAAGAATTAAAAGACACGGATACAAAACTGGCCGACATTCGCAAATTGCTTGCGGCTGTATCCGACCCGGAGCGAATCGCAGCCCGTATCAGCACATTCAGGGCAGCGCCGAGGGACCTCGTGGCCCTTGCAGCTACACTGCGGCGAATACCGTCGCTGCGCGAGATTTTACAGCAATTTTCCGCCGACCTGCTTGTGCAATTAGCCGGCCGGTGCGACAGTATGGACGAATTAGCCGACCTGCTTGAAGCTGCCATCGAGCCGCAGTGTCCCTCACATCTTCGCGATGGCGGCGTCATAAGGGCCGGATTTTCAGAAGAGCTTGACCGCCTCCGTTCGATCTCAAAAGACGGCCAAAGCTGGCTGCGCAATTTTCAGAAGCAGCAAATCGAGCGAACCGGGATCAATAATCTGAAACTCGGCTTCAATAAAGTATTCGGCTATTATATAGAAGTAAACCACTCAGCGGTTGATAAAGTCCCTGCCGATTATGTTCGCAAGCAGACAATCAAAAACGCAGAACGCTACATAACCGAAGAGCTGAAGGATTACGAAACTCAGGCCCTCAGTGCCGAAGAAAAGGCCCTCGAATTGGAGCAGCAGCTCTTCGAAGATGTCCGACGACAGGCCGTCCGGTACGTCAGCCGATTGCAAACCCTCGCCGACACACTCGCCGAGTGCGATTGTCTTGCAGCACTTGCGTACCTGGCCAGACGCAGAAACTACATCCGCCCAAAAATAACCGACAGCGGCCGGTTACTTATAAACGAAGGCAGGCATCCTGTCGTTGCTGAAATGCTCGGCCCGGAGTTTGTACCTAACGACATCGAGCTTGGCGAAAAAACCGGCGACGTTCTGCTTGTAACAGGTCCGAATATGAGCGGAAAAAGCACTTATATCAGACAGACCGCACTGCTGGTTTTGATGACACAGACCGGCTCGTTTGTCCCCGCTAAAGATGCAACTATCGGCATAGTCGATAGAATCTTCACCCGCGTCGGCGCTTCTGATGAGCTTGTTCGCGGCCAATCAACCTTTATGGTCGAAATGACCGAAACCGCAAACATCATCAATAACGCCACTGCCAAATCGCTGGTTATCCTTGACGAGGTCGGCCGCGGCACAAGCACTTACGATGGCCTGTCCCTTGCCTGGGCGATTACCGAGCATATCGCAACTAAGCTAAAATGCCGCACATTATTTGCAACGCACTATCATGAATTGACTGAATTGGCCGAGTTATTCACGAATGTAAAGAATTGCAACGTCGCCGTCCGCGAATGGATGGACGAGGTCGTCTTTTTGCACAAGATTCTGCCCGGCGGAACAGACAAAAGTTACGGCATCCACGTCGCAAAGTTAGCTGGTGTCCCAAAATCTATCCTGGATAGATCCAAAGAAATCCTCGAAGAATTGGAGAGCGCCTTCGCCAAGGAAGCCACCGGCGAACACCTCTCCCGCCACAAAACAAAAGAACCCGATCGAGACTTATTGTTTATCCAAAAGCATAAGAGTGTCTTAGACAAACTCGCCTCAACAGACGTCAATAACTTAACACCAATCGAGGCGATTAATTTGCTTAATCAAATAAAAAACGAAATAGACGAAAAATAAAATTGTGTCAAGAAACCCGCCGACTCAACTGACTGTTGAATTGTTCTGCATGCTCTGTGTTCTCTGCGGTTAAAAATTCAAAGAGCAGGCCTTAATCGCCCACAATCTTTTCCAGTTGGGCAACAAGGGATGGTAAGTCTTCAGTGATTGTCTCCCACACTACGTCAAGATTGACATCAAAATATCCGTGGATAAGACGGTCCCGCATTCCAATCATCTTGTTCCACGGCAAATCCGAATGGGTCTGTCGAAATTCCTCCGAAATACCGCGTGCCGCCTCACCAATGATTTCTAACAGTCGAACAAGAGACAGGTTCAGCTTGCGGTCGGTATCCATATCCGTTCGGCTGCGATTATCTGCGAATCTAATCGCTTCCCGGGCGGCATCGAGAATATGGCGAATACGTACGCTGTCATCCTTGAACATATTGCACCTCCGCTGTGGCAACAACCTCATCACGAAAATATCGGCTCAGGTCCTCTGGCGTTCGCATATCCACCTTGTAATCACCGAATAAGCTGGATAGTTCTTCTTCCATATCGAATAACCGGAAGAAACCCGGGGTATGTCCGGGCATAAAATCTACTAACACATCCACATCGCTTCCCGGTCCAAAATCACCACGCAGGGCCGAACCGAAAATAGCCAATCGGCGAATATGATGACGCTCACAAAAATCTGCGATTTTCTCTTTACTTAAAACCAGCTTCTTATTCATAAATCTCTAATCTCTTCTTACCGTTTGTATAAAATAAGGCTTTGCTATATATGATTCAGGTTTTATGATACCCGCAATCCTAACGTTCGTCAAACCAAATTTATCCCGACCGTAGTGGAGTAGTGGAGGGAACCCGCCAAAAGGCCCGCCCAATTCGTTGTTCGTGGCTCGTCGCAAAAACCCGGCTTCATAATTCTAAATTCCTTGTTCGATATTCGATATTCTCTTTGCTATATGCCCTCTGTGGCTGTTTTTATTTTTACATTTTGCTTTGTAATTTTGCTTTTTGATTTTTAATCTTTGATTTTTCTCTGTGTTCTCCGCGGTTAA
>CAYVIT010000213.1:0-3900 GCA_964451425.1 uncultured Pirellulales bacterium | reverse complement strand
TTAGAGCTAAAAAAACTGTTTTTACAGTAACAAAAATTCGCCCCCCGCCCCCCCTGGGCAGAGTGAAGTCGAATGTCTGTGGGCGGGGCCACATTTCGCACCACTGAATATTGCGTTACCCTTCAGTCGAATCTGATTGTCCACAAAATCATGGCAGCAAAGCCGCTGAAATTCATCCCTGATTATTATAGTGATTCCAGCCAGTTTTTGGCAAAGACATATAGGTCAAACAGATTTATCCTGCCGTCCAGCGGATCCGGCGTCACATCCGGAGGCCAGCCCTCAACCTTCTCCATCCAATGATTAGCTAAAATGGCGAAATCGCCCAAATCCACGTTCCCATCAGTATCAAAATCGCACAGGTTCCAGTGTGTCCCCTCTCCGCTCAGAAGGACTTGCCCGTTAGTGTAGGAAGTTACCGTTACAGTATCTTCAAGATTGCCAATTTGCTGCGGGTAGAAACTCACGGTAAAATTCCGCACCTCTCCCGGAGCCATGTCCACGGGAAAACTGCTCCCTATCGGATATTTTCCGCCGTCGAGGTCCAGGATAAAGTTCGGGTCGTTGAGGTGCGTAATTGCGCTAATCTTCAGATCCGCATCCCCCACGTTGCCTACATCAATAACCAAATCCTCCGAGGTCGCCTTAATCTGCTGAGGACCAAAGGCGTGTTCAGACGGCCCGACCAAAAGATCCGGCTCCGGCACCGGAATCCCCGTCCCCTCCAGCAGCGCGACGGCCTCGGCAGAGAACGGGTTGTTCGCATAGACACGCAGAATCGAATCAAAATCACCCACTGTCGTCGGCGTAAACGTCACACCAACTGAGCACCGCTCGCCGGGTGGAAGGGAAATAATCTTAATACCCGGGCACGCACCCGGATAGGGAGAAGGAACGACATGAAAATTATCCGTGTCAAAGACCGTGACACCGGAAGTGATAGTAAAGGTATAAGTGCTCGAATTATTCTTGATTGTAAACGGCGCGGTTACGGAGGTTTGTCCGACAATCACCTCGCCAAATCCTTCCCAGTTCTTCGGCGGCACGATTTCAAGATACGGGCCTGGTAACGCGAAACACACTCCGTGCAGGTCGACTGTCACGACAGGTATATCCGGATCATCAGACGGAATGATAAGTTGGGCATCAAACGACCCAAGGCCGGTCGGGTCAAACGTTACGTCAATCTGGGTGGTGCCGTCAACCGCCAGGCTTATCGGCAGCGAGTCCGTCTTGCTGAACTGGCCCGCGTCATCCCCGGTGATGGAAGCGGCCCCGACCTTCAGGACCTGATTGCCCACGTTCCGGACAACCACCGGCAGTGTGGAATACCCGCCTTCATTGGCGATAAATGACAGCGAAAGCGGCTCTACCTCAATCGCCTTGCTCGGCAGCGTGTCCGTGGCGTACATCAGGCATTTCGTCTGGTCATCATAGTAGCTGATGTATACGCCGGCAGCATCCACCGCAATTGATGGATAAGGATACTCAACGCTGTCGGCAACGTTTTCCATCTGCCAACTGCCGGACACATCGGTCGCATATTTGAGTGTCTCGCCGCTGCTATAGCAGATATGCAGATGATTCGTCGAATCAACGGCCAATGACAAATGCTCACTTAGTCCGCTTATATCATCGACCACTTCATCGTCCCAATATCCGGCTGCGTTGGTATAGTGATGAAGGACAGACCCGATGCCAGACGAGTCCAGGTAAACGATATGGACCTTGTCCGCCGAATCGATTGCAATTCTGACATATCCGTAGTATTTTGACAGAGGGATTGTTTGTTTCAAGGCCCAGGTGCCGGACGCATTGCTCTTGTACACAATTTGGTTATCCGTATTGACCGAATAAACCACATGACTTTTGCCGAACGAATCGACAGCAATGGACCCGGACTTTACAGCCCGGTATTCCAGAAAGTCCTGGGCCCATGTTCCGCCGGCATTTGTAGAGTGATAGAGGTAATAATTGTGTCCTGTGCAAAAGCCAGGTACAGGAACTTCGGGGGGGTAACAGACGTATTCATATTCATCATCAAAAAGATGAAGCACGTGAGCATTATCGCTGGAGTCCAATGCAAGAGCGGCGATATTCCCTGTCCTTGAATCCACCAACTCTTTAACAAAAGTACCCGAACTGTTTTCACTGTACATTAAGCTTTCTGAAACGCCGCGATATACCATGTGCAAGGTATCCGCCGAATCGAACGCCAGCGCTCGATCGCTACGTATCCGGCCTTCGAAAAACAAGCACTCACTTTCCCAGGTTCCTGCAGAATTTTCAGCAATAAAAATATCTCCCGAAGCGTGGTAGGCAATGCTGACATCACCGGCTGAATTGACCGCCAGAGACCATGGGACGCCAAGCTCAATCTCACGATCTATGGGTTTGATATCCCATGAGCCGGAGCTGTTTTGGGCACACAGGATCTCCGAGGTGGTTCCGTTATATTTTTTGAGTAAAATATGGACATTGCCATCAGATTGAACTCCGATGGTACAATACCTCGTCTCTTTTACACCGATATATTCAGTAGTATAGGAACCTAATGTCCCGCATGCGTGATATAGTTCCAAGGAGTAATGCTCGTCCTCAATACTGTAGGCAATATGGACCTGATTAGCCGCATCGATCGTTATGGCATTTGCAATGATGTCTCGATTATCCGTCTCTTCGAGTATTTCACTCTGCCATGTGCCGCCTGCATTGGTAAGATGACACAATTGATAATCTCCATGAAGAAAAACCGAAATAACCAAGGAAAGATGAAATACACCCTCTGAAGAGGCCTTCATGGAAAATGTTTCAACATTTGCGGTAGATATGGGCTCCGGGTTATATAGCAGCTCGTGTGTCCAGGAAGAGCCGTCCCGAACCGCCATCATTAAGTTGCCTTCCCAAAGATAAGAAATCGTTGGCCGCCCGGATGAATCCAACGCAATCAGCGGCTTGGCCTTAATACCAGAATAAGCAACCCAATCAACAAGATGAACCCCGCTCCTGACCCAACTGCCCGTTGCGTTGGAAATGTATTCAACCTCATAGTCTATTAAATTAAAGCTCTTTCGGCAGTACGCGATATGGGCGTGATCGGACGCATCCAGAACAATCGAAGGAGTGTATATAGATTTGGGGTCTGTATCCAGAACGGAAATCTGCCAATCGCCGGCAATTTTTGTGGCATACCTTAATTCGTAATGTTCACTTCCTCTTGAGATGGCATAGGCAATATGGGGTTGGTCCAATGAATCCACTGTAACCGAAGCCCAATTGACTGAGTTTTCTTCATTGGGATCTACGATCTCCGCTGCCCAGCCGCTGCCGTCATTATGTAGATACTGAAGCCGCAGATACCCTGAACCAATACCTGCCGGATAAACTGCATGCAGGGTATCCACACTGTCGACTGCCAGGGCTTGATCGGATAAGTTAATAAAGTCCCGTCTTTCGGTCTCTGCCACAACCTGCCTGGTCCACCGCCCGGCATGGCAGGGAGCTGCCGCAGAAAAAACCGTGAATACAACAGAAATGAATACGTACAGCAGGTACTTACAATCTTTCACTAATCCACCTCCTCAAAAAATCGTTATTAAGGCCAAATCACTGGCACAAACATCACAATATTTGTCTTATAATAACATATCAAGACCGCTAAAGAAACCAAAATCAGCCTGTTTCTTAATTTTTCCGGCTCTAACTGAATATCCGGGTTCTTCTCTTCGCCTGTTCAACTAATTTTGGCTATTTCACTAAACATCCCTGAAACGTCATATTATCAATACAATCCTCATTATTGGAATGAATGGCCGCACGTATCGGCTGTAATAAACTCGGATTCGGTTCTCGGGTATTTTCTGCAATTTAAGGGCCTTATCTTATAAATAGAACAATACG
>CAYVIT010000212.1:0-3907 GCA_964451425.1 uncultured Pirellulales bacterium | reverse complement strand
CTTAATTTATTGTTACTCGTTTTGCCTGTCACCCGGCGGATTATAAAAATTGAAACGCCGACATTTTAATACAGGCTGGTTATGGAGTCAAACAACAGTTTTTTCAATAGGTACATTGTTTATACCGGCGGATTGTAGATGTTTTGATAGTAATATCACTCTAAGCCTGGATACGCGGTTTCAGAGGGCAAGAAATTGCGGATAAGTGCTTATTATATCTAACTTTATGGTTGTCTTGCGACGGGAACGCAGTTTTTATGGTGGTTGCATCCAATTTGAATGCCGAAAACATATACAGCAGGGACAACAAAAATCCGATATTGAGAAAACTGATATAGATGTCTTTCCTAATTTATAATAAACGGCGTAAAGTCATATAATTAGCCGCATTTTAGGTCGGAAAGTTTGATTTTGCCTTAGAAAAATGTTATAATGAGTAAAACTGAGTATATCGATGATTGCGACTTTGAAGCCTACAAGTTAAAAGGTCCTCATCCCCGCCTATGCGGGTAAAATTTTTACCTTTTTGAAAATATCTGCAAAAAGCCGTTTTTGTGTGATGCTTTACGGCAGTAAGCACAACAACAGCGACACGAAGCCGCACTCGGTAGTCTCAATAAACATCATTGACGAAGGAGTGTGGGATGTCAAAGTACGTGAAAGTTTCTTTGCTATCACTGGCCCCGTTAGAAGCAAGTCCCGTTAGAAGTTCTTGTCTTACTTCTAATGGTGTAGGTTACGATGGGTGGCTCCCGCGCTTTCGGTTCGGACTTCTAACGGAGCTGGTGCTATTAACATTTTTGACTGGTTCATCTGCTGTTTACTCTTACATCGCAGGTGATTTGGATGGCAACCATATTGTTGATTCCAAAGACCTGCGAACTTTTGCCTGGCAGTGGCTGGATCCGGACTGTCTTGAGCCTGGGTGTACTGCCGACCTGGACGGAGTCGATGGGGTAAATATGGGCGATTTTGCCCTGCTGGCTACGAACTGGCAAGAAATGAGAGCCTGCCTCGTGATCAGCGAGTTTATGGCGAACAACGAAACCACATTTTCCACCACGGTCGAGGGAAAAGAGGTCTATTCGGACTGGATTGAGATTTATAATACCAGCGCCGAACAGGTCAATCTCAGCGGGTGGTATCTGACCAACGAAGGCAATGAACCGGCCAAGTGGGAATTCCCCAACGTCTCCATAGCCTCTCATGAGTTCCTGTTGGTTTTTGCCTCAGGTATCCAGCATGAGGATCACCCGGGGAATTACCCGTATATTGATGAGGATGGTCATTATCACACCAACTTCAAACTGGATGGCGATGGTGACTATCTGGCCCTGGTAGGTCCGGGCCTTGAGGTGGTTCATGAATATAAGTCGTATGAGTATAGTAGGAACAAGTTTGGTTTTCCGCCGCAGGAAGAGGACATTTCCTATGGCTTGTATATGAATGAGCAGCTGAATGAGCAGCGGTATTTCAGCCCCCCCACACCGGGGTTTGGTAATAACCAGGGTTTCGTCGGCGTTTCCGAAAGCCTATGTTTTTCCCCTGAAGGCGGGACGTTTGTTGATCCCATCTCACTGGTACTGATGCCTAAAGCCACCGGCGCAATAGTCCGTTACACGACTGATGGTTCAATACCGACGGAAACATCAACACAATACATCAATCCCATTCCCATCAGTGACGCCACCGAGGTTTTAGCTCGGGTGTTCGAGCCGGGCAAGGCGCCTGGTCCCCTCGTCGGCCAAACGTACGTCGCGCTGGCTGCCGATGTGCGGACCTTCAATTCCAATATACCGATCGTGGTGGTGGATACCTACGGTCAGCCCATCAACGAGTATGATCCTTACACCAAGGCTTCTGCGGTCTTTATCGAACGCCCGGCTTCCGGGGCTCGTACGAACATTATCGACCCGGCCAATTTTGCCGGGCGGTGCGGCTTGAAAATTAGGGGCCAAACCAACAAAAGGCAATTCTCCTTTGAAACGTGGGATAAATATGACCAGGACAAAACGGTTTCTATCCTTGGTTTGCCGGCCGATTCCGACTGGGTTCTGTATGGACCCGGAGTATACGATCGAGCGTTGATAAATAACCCCCTTGCTCATGGATTAAGTAATCAGATTGGTCAATATGCCGTGCGAACCCGAGCCTGCGAAGTGTATATAAACACCGGCGGGGGCAAGGTATCCCAAAGCGATTATTGGGGGCTCGCTTACTTCATGGAGAAGATCCGAATTAACGAAGACCGTATTGATATTTCCACGCTGGAGCCTTGGGACAGCACCGAGCCCAAAGTATCCGGCGGCTATGTCATCGCGGTTGACAAAGATGGGGAGTGGAGGACTGCGCGGGGAACCCCTGCGTATTATTGTGCTTTCGTTTATATTGACCCCCCAGGTAATGAGCTCACAAGTACCCAAAAAACCTGGCTCTTAAACTGGCTCAATGAGTTTGAGGACGTTATCTTTGGCTCGAACTTCACCGACCCGCAGGTCGGCTACGCCAAATACATCGATGTAGCTTCACATATCGACCATAACCTGCTCAATATGTTAACTATGAATGTTGACGGACTTCGCATAAGTGCCTATATGTACAAAGACCGGCAGGGAAAGCTGGTAGCCGGGCCGGTCTGGGATTTCGACCGTTCGTTGGACTCCACCGATGGACGTGATGATAATCCAGAGGCCTGGAATGGGACGGGTGATGCTACGGACTATTTTGAATCGTCGGTGCAATATACCTGGTGGCATCGTTTCTTTAGTGACATTAATTTCTGGCAGAAGTATATCGACCGATGGTATGAGCTCAGGAAAGATTCGTTCAGCACCGATAACATTAACTCCACTATAGACACGCTGGCAGACGAGATTAGAGAGGCCCAGGCACGCCACTACGCGAAATGGGGTGAATTACCCCGTTTTGGTGGTTTCCAAGGGGAGATGGACCATATGAAGTGGTGGTTGGCAACACGGACAACTTGGGTTGACGACCAGTTTGTCAAGCCCCCGCAGGTGACTCCGGACGGCGGCTATATCGAAGCTGGCAGTACCGTGAGCATGAGCAACCCCAATGGCTCAGGAACGATATATTATACCATCGACGGCAACGACCCGCGCCTGCCGGAGGAATTGCAAATCACCGGTACGATACTCGTAGCTGAGAATGAGCTTAAGAAAGTTCTAATACCCACCGGCCCTGTCGACCCCAACTGGAAAGGCGGCGGAGCATTCAATGACTTGTCTTGGAACGACGGCATTTTAATAGCCGACAAAACCGGCGGTGTCGGCTACGATAATAATCCCGACTATCTACCCTATATAAGTTACGATGTCGGAACATTGATGAGCGACAGTAATTCCTGCTACATCCGCATACCTTTCTACTTTGACGGAGACCCGAGCGAGTTCAACTTCATGACACTGAATATTCGGTACGACGACGGCTTCGTTGCCTACCTCAATGGCGACCCGAATGAGTTAACCAGACGCAATTTCACGGGAACACCGGCGTGGAACTCTGCCGCAAGCAGCCAGCACGACGACTCTGCGGCCGTTAACTTCGAGAACATCTCTGTCTCGGATCACATCAGCGCCTTGCGGCAGGGCGACAACATACTGGCAATCCACGGCCTGAATATATCCAACACCAGCACCGATTTCCTTATCTCCGTCGAGCTTGTCGCCAGCGAAGCCGATTCCACTGGTGGTATCTCACCCAGTGCCATAGAGTATATTAGCCAGCAGATTACGTTTAACAAGAGCACCCAAATCAAGGCCCGCGTGCTTGTCGGGAGTAATCCCTATAGTCTATGGAGTGGACTGGCTAAGCCGGCCTTCGGGGTTGGTCCGGTCGCAGAAAACCTGCGCATCACAGAGATTATGTACCATCCGAAGAACACCGG
>CAYVIT010000211.1:0-3966 GCA_964451425.1 uncultured Pirellulales bacterium | reverse complement strand
AAAGGGATGATTCGATAAGTGCACAGAATGGAAAAATTAAGGTATCTGCGTGCCAGGCTGACGTTTAAATTGCAAATTCCTTTTTTCGGGTGTTCAGTTGGGCTTTCAGGCGTTGAACAATAGAAGAATGCATCTGTGAAACACGTGACTCAGAGAGGTCCAGCGTTGCGCCAATCTCCTTCATAGTCATTTCTTCGTAGTAATACAAGACCACAATCAGCCGTTCGGCCCTTGTCAGGCCCTTTGTAAGCAAATGTTTGAGGTCTCGCTTCTGAGCTTCGATTGGCGGAGAATCGCTTTTTCCATCTTTGATTATGTCTATTTCGCGAATCTCTTTTTCGCCGTCTCCGTCGCTATACTGAGTGTTCAACGAAACGATGTTTACTGCGGTAGCATCCCGCCGAAGTCTGTTATATTCATCCTTGTTCATATTCAACTCTTCAGCGGTTTCTTTTTCCGTAGGCTTGCGACCGAGAGAAACCTCAAGCGATTGTGTGGCTCTGGCAAGCTGGTGCGCACGAGTACGGACTAATCGCGGCACCCAGTCCATACTCCGTAACTCATCAAGAATGGAACCCTTTATACGAGGCAGACAGTATGTTTCAAATTTTACGCCTCTGTTAGGGTCATACGCTTCGATAGCATCAATCAAGCCAAAAGTACCGGCACTAATGAGGTCATCCAATTCGACTTTACTGGGCAATTTGCTGTGTAATCGCTCAGCGGCATATCTCACCAGGTGCCTGTAATGCTCCATAAGCAGATTTCGGAAATTGTCACTATGAGTTTTGTGAAATTTCTCCCATATTTGACCGATATCAAGCTGCTGATTGCTTCCCATTGGATTCCTCTTTGAAAGGGCCCCGCTCTGCAGGAACCTATATTTTTATCTTTTTCGCAGGACCTACCTACACATCCCATAAACTCCTTTTCTTACATATCTGGCGGCTCTGAAGCCCAATACACCACCACTAAGCCTTTATCGACCTTCTGGCCGATAACTTAAGAAGAACAAATCAACAAGTTCCTGGAAAATCACTGAGCTTTGCATTTCTTGTGGATAAACCCAAGTTTTCCCTTTTTTCTTTTCACAGCTTTTGGCCGTTTGTCATTTACCGCCGTTATCGGGCTTTTCATGCTGACGCTATCTAAAAGCCGAAATCACTTCCTGCTTCTGTCTCAGCAGCGCCGCTGCAATTCTCTGGTTAAGCGAATTTTCTAAAAGCTTATTTATTTGACACTCGATATATTCATCTCGGTTTTCATTAAGAAGTTCTTTTGCATATCTATCCACAACAGGTTTAGCTGTGAAGCTGCCGTTTATACCGAACTTAATATTGTCGGTATCACGCAGCAGAAGCCGCCGATTTGCAATATGACCGTCGATTGCACCATTCAGCAGGTCGGAAAACTCATCAGTTACCAGGTCTTTAGGTACGAAGCCCGGACTTTCGACATTGTATATATTTCGAGCAAGGATTTTGTGGCGAACTCGTGTGAATTCAATTATCTTAACAAGCAGCTCTGCTATATTATCTGTTATCAGTGACGCCAGATTCATATACCGCCCACCATCCTTGAAATAAACAGCAGCTCAGCACATACATCAGTAACTTGTCTTTTCATAAACAGCTTCCCTCCATAAGTTTTTTTATAAAGCACACAGGTGGGAAAAAGGGGGAAAGATATCTTCCGAATGGTAAAATTGTATGTCTCATCCCTGAACCTGTTATCCCTTCCCTGATTCTTAAAGCAGAGTATCTACCTTGCCATCGCAGCAACCACAAAGAGCAAAAAACTGTTTTTACTTGTTACTTTTTCTGTTTTAGATATTTTCTGATTGCAAAGAGTTCTAGTCCGACGTTTCTTCGGTTGACTTTTCTTTGTTTAGAATCTGTCTTATTTCGGAAAGAGTTTTAGTTTTCCTAAGCTCGATAATTTTCGACAGCCTTTCAAATACCGAACTATCGTAGAGTCGATGTCCGCCCTCAGTCCACTGTACCTCACGAATAAGTCCCATTATGGTGTAGTTATGAATAGTCTGCCGCGAAAAGGGAGTATAGCGAACTAACTCTCCAATTCGATAGAGCTTGTCAGGTATTTGTAACGAGCGACTTTGAATTTCCGGACCCATCACAAAAATCCTTTCAAACTAAAGTCAATCAAAACGTCACTTTTTGAAATTCGAGAGATTAACAACTTGCCCTATGTCCCACACAGCCAACTACCTGCCACAGGCCAATCCGAAATTTCAGCGTGCAGTTATATGCACAAAACTGAATCACTCTAACCTGGCCAATTCCTGTCATTTTTGTTCTCATCCTGCTGAGGCGGAGCTTAAAAGCGTGTTTTTCTCAGAGAATAATCCATTGTGGAGGTTTTGAGATTCCCGTCTGGATACGGGCTTGTGTTCGGCCATATAAGGTAACTTCGTTTCACTCACGAGGACAAACCGTTTTATGTTGCTGTTATTAAAGCACTTATGTTTATTCTTACAACCACAACGGCCAACACAAGCCAGCCAAAGAGGTTTTACATTTTGTAAAATGTAAAACCTCCTTTATCGGATGTCAACCTTTTTTTGATTTTTTTGAGAATTTTTTGGCATTTTTTTCGCTCTCCGCGACACCTTACCACAAAACTTCAGTTGATGGATTATACAGGAAGCTCCATTTTCTTCTCTAAAGCTCCTGACGCGTCTTATTGAGTGCCCTTCATTAACCAAGTATTAAAACAGACTCATTTTTCGGCCTTTAGGATGTGTTTTTCCCAAATGTCGTCACGAAAATGTCCGATACAGTGATAAATGAATCCATTGGTTCCTCTTTAAACTGTGTGGATTGGACAAAGATGCAGAGCTCTTGAACTATGCACCAAAAAAATAAAAGTTCTAAAAATACCGATAACAAGGCCGGCGGCAATATTCCCTTAATTGAGCAGCTAACTCCGTTAGCCCGGTTGATAAATTGTCTTGACCTCGAACAGATAACGGATGTTTGCATTAAACACATTCCGAATCTGGTTGGCGCAAGACTTGCTTCACTGTATATACTTGATGAGACAAGCAATATCCTGCACCTGCAGAAGCATAATCACTCATTTCTTATAAATAAAATAGTCTCGCTGAATCAAAATCCTCCGTCTCTAATGGTAATGGCAGTAAGAAGTAAAGAGCTTATTCTGGTAGGGGACATAGACACCCACAAAAAGCCCATAATCAGAAAATCACAACGTGCCTTCGCAGGAAATTATAAGACAAAAAATTGTGCTATTGCTCCTCTTATTTGCCAGGACAGAGTAGTTGGAGTTCTCAATTTGGCAGATAAGGCAAACTGCGACCGCTTTGATTCGGAGGACATCGCGCTGATAGGGCTGTTTAGCCAGTTGGTTGGTGCGTCAATCGGCAATATAAAGTTGTTTGAAAGGATACAGCATCAAGCCACTACAGACGGGCTGACGGGTCTTGCTAACCACAAGACTTTTTACGAAATTCTGGAAAAGGAACTATGGAGGTCACGCCGATACGGCGGACAAATCTCACTGATTATGATTGATGTTGATAATCTTAAAAAGATAAACGACACCTACGGACACCGTGCCGGAGACAAAGTCATTCGAGAGATTAGCAGAAAGATAAAAGAGTGCATTCGACAAATCGATACGGCAGCACGGTATGGTGGTGATGAGTTTGCGGTCATTTTGCCTAATACTTCACTCACCGATGCCGTTGTTGTTGCCGAGCGTATGGTCGATGCGGTTGCGCATTCGCCGGCAATTTGGAAAAAAGACCACATACCTCTATCAATTAGTGTGGGCCTTGGTCAATATGACGCCGACACCAATCCCGAGGACATCACAAGCGGCTCTGACAGAGCACTATATAGGGCCAAACAAGCGGGTAAAAACACAGTGAGAATCTTCGAACCCTCCAAAAAATATCACCAGTAACTCTTCTATAAATCCGGC
>CAYVIT010000210.1:0-4048 GCA_964451425.1 uncultured Pirellulales bacterium | reverse complement strand
CCGCTCTATTGCGGCCGGCTGCAAAGCCCGATGCCTGCGTTGTCGGCCAAAAACATTCTCAACGTGGAGAAAACCACGCCTCCGAGCATTTTTGGCCTGCCGCCTTGGCCTCGAACTTTTCGCTCGGCCTCATAACGACCCGGTTATTCGGATAAGCTCTTAGTATTCAACAGGTCAACAGTTGGGAGTCGCCGGCCTTTTGATTGACATGGAGAGTACTATTCATGTAAAATAATGTTATAAAGAAAGAATCGCATGTGACGACAACGCTCAGTGGTTATAAATGCGTACGGTTACATGCCTATTAAGTTTTAATATATGTCTCATAGAAGTTTTGTCGAAAAGAAAAGAAAGGTCTTTAGCTGGCTTTTAGCGATTGCGCTTGGGTTTGTTGTACTTTTCTCGCGCAGCGCGTGGGAAGAGCAGCTTCTAATAAGCGACCTTTTTTTTGTAACGGGGATTTTTCTTGTCGGAGCAGCCATGGCGGGACGTCTGTGGTGCTCGCTGTACCTTTGCGGATACAAGACGGATACGCTTGTTACAGTTGGGCCGTATTCGGTTTGCCGAAATCCTTTGTATTTTTTCAGTTTATTAGGGGGGATTGGCATCGGATTGACGACTGAGACTCTGATTATCACATTGATTATTGTCGTTTCATTCGCCCTCTACTATCCTTTAGTCATTCGAGCGGAGGAGAAGAAGTTACAGAAATTACACGGGGAGGATTACGAGCGATATGCCGCCAAGACGCCGCGGTTTTGGCCGTCGTCTGCCAACCTTTATGAACCACAAGAATACACAGTCAAACCGAGAATATTCAGAAAGCAAATCCTTGACTCTCTGTGGTTTGTCTGGATTGTGGGCATATTAGAGCTTGTGGAAGCTCTTCACGAATACAACCTGATTCCGTGTGTCTTCAAGCTGTATTGAAACGCGACGTGTCCATCATTGCATCCCAACAAATTGACGGAAGGGACAAGTTGTAAGCCATGTTGAAAGTAGCTATTCGATAGTATATACGTGGTGTGGAAGACGCGGAGCGTCGCGTGGAAAGATGTGATATCGTGCACGAGGTTGCGATGAATAGAAGCCGCCAATAAATTTGCGGGCTAAATATGTGTGGTTTTTCGCCGGAACTGGTATGACCACTCCTATAATTATGTCATGGGGCGATTACGAAAATAACAAACTTACCAGGTCTTTTGTTTGCGTTTATCTTACAATGTCATAAGGTTGTTTTTGTTCGCCGTGAATCCAAATCAACCTGCCCAGATTTTCCGGGCGGACGATTTCTACGTGGCTATCCACGAATCCGATGACGTAAGCTCCGCGTCCTCTTGGTCTGTGGGGCAGCAGCTCTCGTCCGCCGGCGGGAGGAGAAGCCGGCCCGGCTTCGAAAATAAGAACGGTCCGATGGGGCATCTTAATATCGCGAATTCTGCGGCCGTCCAAGTACGCGTTCATTGCCCATGCCCGGCCGGTGTGCGGGGCAAAAGGAGATTCGAGGATTTTTGTGTCGCCGAGATAGGGGGCGAGTGCGGCCGGCCAATTGTCAGCAGGTGGAAAACGTCCGTCATTTTCATCGCAGTACATTATCATTGCAATACATATCTGCTTTGCCTGGTTTAGTGACACAGAGGTTCTGGCCTGCATTTTTGTATGAGTAAGTACGGGCATGAGGATGGCCATCATGAGTGCAATAAAGGGCAGGATAACAATGGTGATAGCGGAAACAACGATGCCGGCTATTGCAAGGGCCTTGCCCTTTAGCTGTTCGGCCCTTTTGCTGATGACACAGAGAGCTATGATGCCGAGAATCAGTCCGGCGATTGCAGTCAATCCGCAAGTAAAGATGCCGCACACAGCCAAGATGAGACTGGCTATAGCAAGGCCGGATGTCTTGACAGAGGGCAACGGTTCAACTACTGATTTGACATTATTCATTTTACAGCCTCCTAAAAAATGAACAAACGCCTCAATCACACGGGATGAATTATACAGTCTTCACATTTATAATTATAAAGACAAGCCATAGGTCTGTCAACATTTCGGAAGTTGAAAAGATAATTTTATGCCCAAAGCCGGAGTTTCTCTCTGGTGTACGTTATTGCATTTTGGCCGGTTGGCTTGCTCCCGATAGCCAGTTCTACGAGCTCCAGGATTTCACTGACATTTATTCCGTATCGGGAACACGCCTGGCGGTCTGCTAAAGCCAAGGGCTTCGATGTCGGTTTTACAGGCTTTTCAATCAGGTGCATGTAGAGGCTTTTGAAACGATTCTGATGATAGAGAAGACCTTTGGGACGGAACTGAGAGACTATGCGGTTAGTATTAGTAAGGAGAGATATGCGTTGAGGCAGGAGACAATAAGCAGCATCTTTCAATCGGCGTCGACGGCTTCTCAGCAGTGAGTAGGTAACACCACAAACAACCGCGAATACGAAACGCCGCGCTCATCGACCTGCGGTTGCAACAGTCGGTGTTCACTCCTATACGGGCGACCTTGATTTGCCAGCCGGGCTGGTCGGAATCCATAACGTCTGTTTCGCTTAATGTACGTTCACCGGCGGTCAACTCCCAGAACACATACTCTCCAGAAACTCGCGGTTGGTAGGGTACTGCTTGAGTAGCTTGAACAGAGAATCCATAGCCTCCCGTGCTCCGTAGTTCGACAACACACGCCGGAGCGTGGCCAGACCACGGCTATGGTCCTGATTGTAGAGCTTAGCTTCCTTTCGTGTACCACTGGCCGGGATGTTGATTGCAGGAAAAATCCTGGCCTCGGCCAGGGTTCGGTCGAGAACTATCTCACTATTCCCCGTTCCCTTGAACTCTTCAAAAATCAGCTCATCCATTCGCGAGCCGGTGTTAATCAGGCACGTGGCGATGATGGTGATGGAGCCGCCGTTCTCAATGTTACGTGCCAGCCCGAACAGGCGACGCGGTACTTCCAGAATGCCTGCTTCCAGTCCACCGCTCATGGTGTGGCCGCGAGGTACATGTCGCTGCCGGACCCTGCTATTGAACGCTCTTCCCAACCGCGTGAGACTGTCGATAAACAGGACCACTTCACGTCCGCATTCCAGTTCTATTTTTACGTGGGCGAGCATCAGTTCGGTTAGTTCGACGTGTTCGTCGGCACTGTGGTCGCTCGTATTGGCCACCACTTCCGCGCCTTCTACAGCTCTTCGAAAGTGAGTGACTTCCTCTGGCCGCTCATCTATCAACAACACGATGATACGGCTTTCAGGGGAACATTGTCGAATGGCCTGGACGATTTGTTCCAGGAGAATGGTTTTTCCTGCCTTGGGAGGCGAGACAATCAGTTGACGTGTGCCCTTACCTATCGGTGCGATGAGGTCTGTTATGCGCATGCTATCCTGGCCACAAGCGCCCAAGTCAAATCGTTCATGCGGGTCGATAGCCACGAGATCGTTGAAGCGTGAGCGTTCGCGGAAGGACTCCGGCGGCATGTGCCCTATGGACTCGATGGACACCAACATGGGTTTGCCTTTCTCTCGCTCCACCTGACCGGTGACGACGGCTCCTTCAGTGAGGGCAAGCCTGCGACTGAGATCCGGGTGGACCATCACTTCGACCGGTCCCGGCCGATAGGACCGGTCGGCTGTTCTGATTGCAAACTTCAGTTTGCCGACACGCTTCAGTATTCCAGTAGCTGTTTCTGCCATCCAAATATTCCGTGTGAATTGCTACCAAGACAAACAGTGATTAAGAAAACGCTTGTATTATAGCATATTGGCCGGCATTGGCAACTACTGTCCGTCAAAAGTAGAGCTACACTTTTCCCCTACACTTTTGGTAGTTGTGTTTGCAGGTATTTAACGGTATCAATTGTGTTTGGAGTTTTCTGATACTTCGTAAATCCCGTAGAAACACGGATGTTCCCTGTGAAGAGCGCGTACAATTTTTGCGATTTTATGAGATATTTGGGCTTTTGGTTGTAAGGTGGTTGTAGATTTTGGCTGGGTATGAAACACAAAAAAGGGCTGCAAGTTTCTGTTCACAGCCCTTTATAGTAATTAATTAA
>CAYVIT010000209.1:2645-4084 GCA_964451425.1 uncultured Pirellulales bacterium | reverse complement strand
TGGTTATTGGTTATTGGTTATTGGTTATTGGTAAATTGTAATCTACTTGCAATACTGGCCTGAAAAATATAGATTACTGTAGAATTGCTCGGAGAGGTGACCGAGTGGCTGAAGGTAACGGTTTGCTAAACCGTCGTAGGGGTAAACGCCTCTACCGCGGGTTCGAATCCCGCCCTCTCCGTTTTTGTTGTCATTTGAGGTTCACAACCGTTTTTTGAATATTAACTACCCTTACCGGACTGCTTGAGTGTGGCGATAGTGAAAGGGTAAATCGGGACTTTATAAAAGAGAGAAACATTATGAAGAGCATCGACCTGCGAAGTGATACCGTTACGCTGCCGACTTCTAAGATGCGGGAGGCGATATATAAGGCGGATGTCGGCGATGACGTTTTTAGTGAGGACCCGACCATAAACCGGTTCGAGCAGATGGCGGCGGAGCGCGTGGGCAAGGAAGCGGCGTTGTTTGTGGTGAGCGGGACGATGGGTAACCTGGTTTGCAGCCTGACTCATTGCGCTCGCGGGGAAGAGGCCATCTTAGGTGACAAGTCGCATATGTTTCTTAATGAAGCGGGCGGTATGTCTGCTTTGGGCGGGATTCATCCGCATATTGTTGAGAATCAGCCGGATGGTACGATGCGGCTGGAGGACATAGAGGGTGCTATTCGCGGTAGTAACGTACACTTTCCCCGCACGCGGCTGATTTGCTTAGAAAATACACACAATAGCTGCAACGGTGCCGCCCTACCGGCTGAATATATCGACTCGGTAGCGAGGCTGGCAAAACGTTATGGTCTTTCGTTGTATCTCGACGGCGCCCGCGTGTTCAATGCTGCGGTCGCGCTCGGTGTGGACGTGAAGGAATTAACCGGCAGTGTGGATTCGGTGAGCTTCTGTCTTTCAAAAGGACTTTCGGCGCCGGTGGGTTCAGCGGTTTGCGGCTCTGTTGATTTCATCGCGGAGGCACGACGAACACGTAAGGTATTGGGAGGTGGGATGCGTCAGGCGGGGTTCCTTGCGGCAGCGGGGATTGTTGCTATGGAAAAAATGGTCGAGAGGCTGGCAGAGGACCATATCAATGCCAAGTGCTTAGCTGAGGGGATAGCACAAATTGAGGGATTAGCCATTGATGCAGCGGCGGTGCAAACCAATATCCTTTATTTCGATTTAGTCAGTGATAAGCTGGACGTTAAGACCTTCCTAACGCGGCTTGGGAAGAAAGGAGTCAAGCTATTACATATAGGTAAACCATCCCGTTTTCGGATAGTGACTCATTACGGCATTGAGGCCGAGGATGTAGACGTGACGTTGGCGGCTTTGAGAGAGGTTATGGAAAAGGCGTAATTGCCGTACTCTTGCTATTGGCTCCGGTTTTTGTGAGAATTATTTCTCTTGTTTGTCGTCTTTGTCTTTGTCTTTGTCTTTGTCTTTGTCTTTGTC
>CAYVIT010000209.1:0-2545 GCA_964451425.1 uncultured Pirellulales bacterium | reverse complement strand
TCGAGTATCACTTTTTTGGCCAGTATTCTCGGCGAAGGAGATACGAGGGCCTGTGCCTTTAGATAGTCGAGGTACTTTTGGGGTATTTGTTTGGGCTGAGCTGCGGTTTTGTCGGCGTCTTTCTTTGGGAGCCACTTACGGAGTTTTTGGAGCTTTTCTTTTAGTGCTTTGGCATCTTTTAGATACGTTTCGAGTTTGGCCAGGTCGGCGGGGTCGAGCTTGAGGTCACGGGGGTCGAAGGTGGCCGACTTATCGTCGGTGGAAAGCACTTTGCCGGGCGTTTGGCGTTTCTGGTCGAATTTTACATTTGAGACCTCCACCTTCTCCATCACCAGTTTTCCCAAAAGCAAATGATAAAGACCGGCATCGGCGACGACCTTGTCAACGGATAGCTGGTTGTTATTTGGATTTTCGGGGTCAGTTACTTCTATTCCGGAGATAGAGACGGCCCCTGTGAGGACAGAGATATCAAGGTCATCGAGATTGACTTCGGCTCCATTTGCCCGTGTCATTGTGCCGATGGCGTAATCTTTTATTGTGCTGTCTTTGATTAAGGTCGTTACGATTGCCGAGACTATGAGTAACAAGGCAGCCAGGGCGAGGCCGGCCTTTCGAAAGTATTTTGTTTTGGCTGTGAAGAGTGACTCGACGTCTTTTGTACGTTTTCCAATCAGGAGCCGGTCCAGGATTCGGACCCACCGATTGGAATACCACTTTTTGAACTTATCGGAGCCTTTTTCGAGTTTTAAGAACATTCGTCGAAAGCTTATTACGGAGCGTGCCATAAGCAGTCCGGCGATGGCGCCGAGGACAGGGCCGAGTACAACAGCAGCGGCCACTGAGTATCTGCTGAAATCAGTTATCCCTATCACAGGTACCGACGCCAGCAGACGAAAGAGAACAGACAAATAAATTTGCATCCATACCCCGAGATGATAGAGGACCGGTGCCGCTGCGAAGCAGAGCATTTTGCCTATACCGGCTGACAGGAGAAACAGGCCGATGTGAATATTCAGTACCAGCACAAGTATTACTAATATTGTGTGAAAGCCGTACCAGCCCGGCATAAGACCGAATGAAAATCCAAACATTATAGACAGAAAAATGGCAACCGGTGAAACTCCACCTCGTAATATCGCCAGCATTTTACGGACAAATCCTGGAATAATCATGTCAAAACCTCTTAGTGATAAGTGATAGCCCCAATTATAAGTTCATATTCGTGACGATGATTTTATCAGGTGAAGGCACGGTGTGGCAACTAAAAAACGCAGTTTTTGATAATTTATGTGTAGAAATCGGGTATATGAGGCTTTTGAAACCTATGTGAAACCGTCATTGAGCGTTACAATTGCGGAAACGACGAGATAAAGTACCCTTGCGAATTTGTCGACATATATTCCCGTATATACGCTGTTAGCTGCGGAGCAAGAAGATGGTCTTGAAATACATGGTATCGGACGATGATTTGGCGAAGGGAAAGTTAGCTCAGCCCGGAAAGAAAGCTGAGCTGCCTGAGAGAAAAGCTGCGCAGCCGGCCAAGAAAAAAGCCAAGCCCAAAGTGAGGGAACCGTCATCCAAAAGAAGAGGCACGAAACTCCTACTTTTTTTTCTGGTGGTAGTATCATTGGGGATAGCCGGCTACTATCTTTGGAGTGCCGGTATAATATCACCTCTTTTGGACTATTTGCCCATGAAGAGAGTAGTCGTAACGGCGATAGTATACGGCGAGGAGAATCCTTCCGCTATAGTTTCCGACAAAGTCGTCTCCGAAGGGGATATAATAAACGGTTGCAAGGTCGTCAAAATAAACAGATACACAATTGAATTTGAAAAGAACGGGCAGAGATTTACAAAACGAATTGATGAATAGCCGAGACCCAATTGAAAAAAATTGAGGGCATTGGATGTCCGGTTATGTCTGCTTTGTTACGGTTGAGATGAGGGCTTGAGGCGGCTTTATCAAACACAATCACGGAGTATTCATGATATTTCGAGGTTCAGATAAACACGAGATTCCTAATGGTGACAATCAGCAGGTTGAGGAACTGCTGCAGCATATGGGAATGATGACCCAGCAGGTGGACCAGGGATTAGCAATGGTCGACCTAAAAGGAACCATTTGCTTTATCAATATGGCGTGCGCGAAGATGCATGGATACAAAACAAGCAATGAACTGCTCGGGAAACAGCTCAGCGCGTTCCACAGGAAAGAAAAGGTGAAAGCCGACATGGTTCCGTTGGTTGATGAAGCCAAACTCAAAGGTATGTCTACCCGCGAGGTAGAAAACGTACGAGCTGACAGGACAACATTCCCGACTCAAATGAAGGTGATTTTAGCAAAGGATAAGAGTGGCAGGGCCAGCGCACTTATAGTCATCATTACAGATATTACCGAACGCAAGCAACTGCAGCGAATGCTGGTGACAGAGACGGCTAAACAGGGTAAAGAGCTGAAGGAGCAAATCGAGCAGCTTAAAAGTCAAATCACAGAACACAAGCAGAGCGAGGGAAGTCTCAAGCAACAGGCGGAGGAACTAACAGC
>CAYVIT010000208.1:0-4090 GCA_964451425.1 uncultured Pirellulales bacterium | reverse complement strand
TTCCGACTAATATCCGGAACTTTTAACTGTCGCCGGAAGGTAAGAATGATTGTCGCTGATCAAAGGAACGGTCTTTAATTGACCGATATTGGTTTTTCTATAACAAAAACAGTTTCAGTCAGAAAAGAATATCGTTTTCAACAACTTAAAACCTCGGCGAGGCAGCATGGTCCCACCGGTCTCCCCCCAGCCGGTTCCATCACCTCGCCTTTTTTGTTACATCAGCCTTCCTGAGGTTTAACCTTCCAAATTGGTGATAAAGCAGGTTTTGTCAGTCCAAAAATTAAGTTGCACTATTGTTTTTACTCCCTATAATCCAATATATAATTATAACTAAGGATAAATATGGTGGGGAATAGGTATAGTGCTGATGTACCAGATATCTATGTGTCGAAAATGGGGCGGACTTGGGGGCACATAGATAGGGGAATCCATCGCCAGATTTTTTGCAGTTTCCCTCGAATGTTCTGCTTGATCTGTTATGAATCAGTGAAGTCTTTCTTTTTGGAAAATAATTCATTCAATTATTGTTATGGGGGATCTTTACACAGATGCTGAGCAGAGGGCAACAATCTGGCAGAAAAACCGGAATCGATATTTTAGGCGATGTTCCCTGGGGGACGCACCTTTGTCTGTTCTACGAAACCGAAAAAGATTTGACTGATATCCTTGTTCCTTACTTTAAGGCCGGCCTGAAAAGCAACGAATTCTGCATGTGGGTAACTTCAGAGCCTCTTAACGAAGAAAAAGTCAAAGAGGCTCTGAGAGAAGCCATACCTGATTTCGACCGATACTTAGAAGCAGGCCAGATAGAAATCATCTCACATAACCGATGGTATCTCAAAGACGGTGTTTTTGAACTCCAAAGAGTTCTCAGAGGCTGGATTGATAAGATTGCCCAGGCTATTTCTGCTGGATTTGATGGCATAAGGGTAACAAGTAATACGGGCTGGCTTGAAGCAAAACAGTGGTGGTGTTTTGCTGACTATGAAAAGCAGGTAAATAGTTCGATTGATGAATATCAGATGCTGGCGATTTGTTCCTATTCTCTAAGTAAATGCGGTTCAACTGAAATTGTAGATGTAATCAGCAGTCATGGATCGGCCCTTATCAGACGCGAAGGCAAGTGGGAGCTAATCGAAAGCAGTGAGCGTAAAAAGGCTGAAAAAGCCTTGCAAGTTAGTGAGAACAAATATAAAACGCTCCTTGAGAACCTGCCTCAGAAGATATTCCTCAAAGATACCAATTCGGTCTATATATCCTGTAACGATAACTACGCCAGGGATTTAGGGATCAAGGATGCGGAGATTACCGGAAAAACGGATTACAATTTTTTCGCAAAGGATATGGCTGAAAAATATAGAGCCGACGACAAAAGAATCATGGAATTGGGTCAAACAGAAGAGGTCAATGAGAAATACATCCAGCAAGGAAAGGAAATATTTGTCCATACGGTCAAAACTCCTGTAAGGGACGAGGAAAGCAGTGTAACAGGAATATTAGGTATCTTCTGGGATATCACAGCACAGAGACAGGCCCAGAAAAGGTTATTAGGCTATCAAAAACGGCTTCGCGATCTTGCATCAGAGATGTCATTGACAGAAGAGCGTGAACGCAGGCGTATAGCTGCCGAGCTGCATGATCATATTACACAGCAGTTAATTCTTTTCAAGATCAATTTAGGTTCATTGCCAAAGGAACAATTGCCATCAGAGATTACCAAATCCTTAGATGAAATTTACCAGCATCTTGATCGTATAATTGGCGATACCCGGACATTGACATTTGATTTGAGTTCGCCTACTCTATACGAATTGGGGCTTGAAGCCGCGATAAGAGAGTGGCTCCATGAGGAAGTTCAGGAAAAACACGGAATTCACACCGAATTTGAAGACGATGGGCAGCCAAAACCTTTGGATGAGGATGTTCGTGCCCTGTTATACAGAGCAGGGCTGGAACTGCTGGTCAACGTAGTCAAGCACGCACAGGCTCAAAATGTTAAGGTTTCGATTGGCAGGGATAACGATAATGTACGAATTGAAGTCGTAGATGATGGAGTTGGCTTTGTACCATCGCCGCAGTCGAACAAAACAGGAGGTTTCGGGCTTTTCAGCATTCGTGAAAGACTGAACTATCTTGGCGGCAGTATTGATATAGAGTCTAAACCCGGCCAAGGCACACATGTTAGGCTTATAGCATCAATAAAACGTGGAAAAAATGTGGAAAAACCTATTCGATAGGGAGTTATCATGAACATAAGGATTTTAGTGGCGGATAATCATGGAATACTGCGGCAGGGTATTGCTTCTTTGATTGAAAAACATAGTGATATGGAAGTGGTAGGACAGGCCGACAATGGTCTGACCGCGGTGGAATTAGCTCGGGAACTACAACCAGATGTAGTTCTCATGGATGTAACTATGCCGGTGCTAAATGGTATCAAAGCTACACGCCAAATCAAGGAGGAACTGCCGGAAACAAAAGTTCTGGCTTTATCAGTCCATGCCAAAAGAGAGTTTGTGCTGGATATGGTCAGGGCAGGCGTATCAGGGTATATGCTCAAAGAGTGTGTATTTGATGATTTAGTCCATGCTATTAAAGTTATTGTTGCCGGCCAGTCATATTTGAGCCCTCAGATTGCAACCATAGTCCTGGAAGGTATTACAAAAGACAGTGTTTTGGGTATTGTTGATAGTGATATTAAAGCCCTTACTCCGAGAGAAAAACAGAGCCTGCAACTTCTGACAGAGGGCAACTCTGCAAAGCAAATCGCCTCACAACTGGGACTGAGTGTCAAGACTGTTGAAGCAACCCGCAGGCAGATTATGGAAAAAACCGAAGTTAATAACCTTGCAGATCTTACCAAATATGCTATCCGTCAAGGCTTGACTACAATTTGACGAAAAATCTGCATCTGGCGGCCTGACTGCCAGCTACACTCCTCCGCTCCAATGGAGCGTCGTCCTAACCATTCGCTATTACATAAGGGACCCATTGAATTTAACGCCCTTTTCAATGCTTACGGCTAATATCAATACTAGAAAGCCTGAAAAAGTCTTCATTGCCCAAGTTGGTCGTTCAAGTCAATCCATTTTGGTAACTAAACCCAGCAAGTCGCTTTCAACGATCCGATTTGTTTTGTCTTTTTGCTATCCTATGGTTGGTTTAAGACCAAGAAAAACCTTGTCCAAAACTGTGGTTATGCCAGTTCTGCTATTGCGCTGTGCGGTCGATAACTGTGCTATATGTTTTTAATCCGGAATAGAGAAATCCACTTATGATTACCTATGCTTGGCAAGAACAATGATGACGTTTGACGGTGATAACAGATATAACAATCGAGTGGCAATCTATGGCACAGACATTGGAAGATTACCCTTAAACGCACGTGTGTAACGTGCGTTTTTTAATTTCTATTTTTTATAGTTTCCCCTAAGGGGAACGAAAGGAGAGCTAACATGGCAGTGGAAAAAACAATTGGTTCAAGCAGTCTGGTTGAAGTCGTGGACAGGATTCTGGACAAGGGTATCGTAGTTGATGCCTGGGTGAGAGTCTCTTTGGTGGGTATTGAAATACTTGCCATCGAAGCCAGAGTCGTAGCTGCCTCAGTCGAGACCTATCTGAAGTATGCCGAGGCTATCGGTTTGACAGCAACAGCTGCATAAGGATAGGTAACTAAAGAGGATTCTTGCCGAGTCATCCTTATGCTGCACCGCTGCGAGGGAGCAAAAAGTATGTCCCGCCAAGAAAAACCTCTTCTCAAAAAGGAAAACAATGACTTTGGCCACTGAAAAAGAAAATGTTCTTGATAGTATCATATCTTCTTATGAAGCCAGAATACAAAGTATTGAAGCATTTTTTGATACGACCGGTCATATCTTCCAGGATTTTCAGGAATCTCTTCTTAACACACGAGCCGAACGGGAAAAAATCAACGGCCAACTGAGGGAAAACCTTGCCCAAAACGGATCTCTGCGAAAGAAAGATTTTGACCGGATGATGGGTGTTATCTCTTCACATTTGGACGAAAGCGAACAGGAAGTCAGGCAATTATCTCAAAAATATCTTAACGAACAAACAAAGCTGGTAC
>CAYVIT010000207.1:0-4113 GCA_964451425.1 uncultured Pirellulales bacterium | reverse complement strand
GGGGAAGGAAGGTCCAGTACGAAGCTTACTACATTATGCGATGGCTCGGCGAAATAGGCGGCCCAAAAACGGGGGGCGGCTGGTTCGACCCCTACGGCACAACAGAAAATACATACGTGGAGCAGGCACGCCAGACTGTTCTGGCTGATGCTAAGGAAATGCTGCTGTTTTGTTATGGCTCACTGTTGCGGGAGACCGGGCCGGCAAACGTCAAAAAATTACGTACAGAGATTCCCGGCTTGTTCAAACTTGCCGAACTTGTGCGAAACAAACCTATCAAAGGCGTTCACGCACCGAAGCCGCCGAATAGCGATGCTGATGAGGAAATGTATGTATTCGATTTCGTAGGGATGCTGGGATTGCCGCTTGTTCCTGCCGCCGAAATTAATCCCGATGCAAAAGCCGCGTTTTTCGCAGTACACGCCCTTAGAGATTCGGCCTTCTCTGATAAGCTCAACAAAATGCTCAGCGCCAAAAAGCCGGTGCTTATTACGGACGGCCTCGCTAAAAAGCTAAAAGGCGTTAATCTTGAGGATGAAAATCTGACAATTCTAAAAATCGATGGGAATCCCCATAATCTGCTGAAGCTGACAAGAGATGAGCTCAACTCTGTCCGTAACAAATTACTGGCCCCGTTTGGAATTCGATTTGATGCTCCCAATAAAGTGGCTTTGTACCTGATCGGTGACAATTATCTCTTTGTCGAAAATTTTAACGATGAGCCGGTCGACGTTTCGCTTGAATTCTCTAATGTTATCAAGGCACAAAAAACGTTGGTCTTGCCGGTCAATGGTAGTGCCGGGCTTTCTTGTACCGGCACAAAGCTAAATTTGACAAAAATAACACCCCGAACCCTGATAGCAGTCGAATATTCCTTGTAATCTACCCTCAAACCGTAAAACGTCTAACTGTCGAACCCACATTTTCTGCCGGCATATTCGCCGTATTCTCCACATATTTTGCAAATAAGACGCAATACGCGGCACGATACGCCACAGGCTGACGCTTTTTAACAGGCGTATACGCGGCATAAAAATAAAATTTCTGGGAAATCCCGCACCGATTTGGTATAATTTTATAGGACTTTTATATGATACCAGAGTCTTTGTTAGGAGAAAAAAATGAGAAGATTAAGAAGAGCACATCAAAGACATGTCACAAAACAAGCTGAAAGGCACAAAAAGTTCAAACAAAAAGCCCTCGCCGCCGGCACAGCCGCTATTATTACATTAGGTGCTGCGAGTCTGAATAAAGCCCTTGCACAGTACACACCGGACGAGCACGAATTACTCGTCAGCAAGGATGCGGACTGGGACCTGCTTGCCGACAGGGAGGAAATTACGATAGGTTATCAGCCATTCGATCCCGACCGGAATGACAACGAAGTCCCGGACGGTGTAGAATTGGCCAAACGCTGTTTCGTCGATATGAATGATTTGCCGGTATGGTCCCCATCGTCCGGTAAGCCGGAGCCAAATGAACCGTACAAAACAATAATAGCAGCGGCTTTTGGTATAGAAACCTGTGAAGTTTGCGGGAAAAACGATATAGTGATGGTCCTGTGGGAAGTAGTCAATCCCAAAAGTGGCGTTCGTGTTCGGTTCACTGATATGGGTATGCACTATCTGGAGCATGGCTCTTTCACTTACCATAGCCTCAGTGACTGGAGCGGCAGGGGCAGGCTTGATGTTCCTGCTCTGGCCCGGGCGCTTGAGCTGCCGTTGCCTTATGAACCCAACGACCATAAATTGCCGGTACTAAAAGATGCAGACGCGGACCTGCTTTCCAATAAGGAGGAATTTGCGATTGGCTACCGAATGTTCAAGCCCGACCAGAACCGCAATGAAATTCACGATGGTGTAGACTTGGCCATGTGCTGTGCCGCTGCGGTTGCGGAATTGCCGGCATGGTATGGTCAGGGTGACCCACCAAAAGAAACCTATAAAATCGAGCACGCGCTCGACGGGTTGGAGCAGTGTGACATTTGTGGACAGTGGATTCATATGGGCGGCTGGGAGATCATCAATCCGAATCTTGGAGTGCATTATCCTGAACCAAACAATCCGTTAGATAGAATGTTTTTGCCTGACTTGGCACTGCACTACATGAACCACGGCTCCTTCGATTGTTATGGCAATTACCATCGTGGCAGAGTAAATATTGCGCTATTGCTCCATATACTTGAGCGGCGCTTGCCTCAATATTGGAACAAACACCTGTTGCCGCTGGACTATGTTCTTGAGCCGGTCGGACAGTTGGCGCCCGATGCCAATGACCTCGACGGTGACCTTTTGGCCGACAGTGAAGAACTAAAGGCAGGTTACAACCTCTACAATCCTGACCAGGACAGAGACCTGGCCTCCGACGGCATTGAGCTTGCCAAGCAATGTTGCGAAGTAATTGATGCCTTGCCCGTGTACGACCCTTACGGCGGTGAACCTCCACCAAAGCAAACATACAGGATAGAACATGAGGAGCGCGGCCTTGAGATATGTGGTATTTGCGGAGCAATAAGGAACATGGGCTATGTGGAAATCACGAATCCCAATCTCGAATTGAGGATTGAAGTTCCTTATATAGCTTTACACTATATGGAACAAGGCTCATTCAGCCATTTTGGCTATTATCAAGATGAAGGCGGTCTGCTGCATTATGGAAGAATTGATATTGTCCTCTTGGCTAAAGCTCTGGAGATGCCCCGGCATTGCGGCGATTTGGGGACAATATATCTGCCGGGGGATTTGAACGAAGATTGCAGTGAAAACTTGAAAGACATTGCTGAAGTTGCCAACAGGTGGCTTGAGTGCACCGATCCGGAAAGAGACGAATGTGAAGGACTATAGAGGCAGGGAGTGAGTGTTTGGATCTTGAGTCGAAAGAAATAAGACGGTGCGTTGGACAACTGAAGGAAATTGACTTTGAGCTTGCTTACCTTGCCCTGCTTACTTGCGAAGGTCTCAAACCTTTGAGCAGATGGGAAAAGCCTTTAGACGGCCACGGCCTTGAATTGCTGCAGCAAATGGGCTTACTTGCTGAACGAATCCGTCGAACGGTCAAAACGGGCAAAGCAGTTGTCGAGACTATTTTCAGCGTAACGCCCGGCTACATTCACCTCTATGAAAAACAATTTGCCGGTAAACCGATAGACAAGTCTGCCGAGACTGTACATTTTGAAGGTTTTTTGTTTGGTTTTCCTTCTTGTTGTGTGGACGAATATATCCGGCACCCTTATGCAGCAAACGGCCTTCCTCCGGAGCACCAGAAAATTCTGTTTCACTGGGCCTGCAAGGATTGCACAATCACTGCAGCTTTTTTGGCGGAATACCGCCGAATACACGAGTATGTAGAAGAATGCTGAATGTGGCAAAAGGTTCTTGATTTGTATACGTAGTGCGTGATAGGCATCGTGAGAACAGAAAGGCGTTGATAGAGATTTGCCTTAACTGTCTTTTTCCTCGAGCAGCCTTCTGAGGTATTTATTTTCTCGCCGGGTCGCTTCCAGGTCGAAGAGTTGATATTTAATACATATGCGCAGGTAATCAAGTGATTCCTGCAGGCTGTCGACGCTTTTTTGAAGTTGCTTATTGCTGTCTTGTGCTTTTTTGGCCAGTGATGCCAGCTTTTTATACTGGTGGCTATCTATTCCCCCAAATTCTTTCACCAGTTCTATAAGTTTGTCTTCTAATCCTGCCTCGTCCATCAATGTCGCTCTTCTTTCGAGCGAGGCTTTCCCTTTTCAGTCATCCTAAACGGGTTTCCCCCGAAGCCTCATTTGTTATAATTTGTTAATAAATATAATATCGGAGCAAAAGTCATACCTAAACGTCCCAAAATAAACTTTTTTTTAGCTTTACGGCTTACGTCCAAAGTCAGCTCAACAGACGAATCCTGTGTATAAATTTTAAGTTTTGTTTCTACTTTCCGAAACGCAACTCTTATATGGATTAGAACCCTTTGTTGCAGAAAAACAACGTCCTGAGTAGATATCTGTTTTTTTACGCGATGTAATGATTTTACTCAAAAAAAGTTAGGTTGGCGTTGTTTTTTGTAAACATTGCCGTTGGCTTCTTGCACCAAATACGCTTTATCAGTTGTAATTTACGCGTTTGTTGT
>CAYVIT010000206.1:0-4127 GCA_964451425.1 uncultured Pirellulales bacterium | reverse complement strand
GACCCTATGAACCTGCTCGGGACAATGCCCGCGAAGGAAGGCAAAATAGATTTGAAGCACTCCTTTTGCTGGAGTGCTTTTTGTTTTATAGTCGATGGTTACAAAAATTATAAGTTCCAAAAATTAACAAGGAAAGGGAACAAAAATGATAGAGACTGATATTTCCAGAGTAATTATCCAGGAGTATACAAAGAGACTCACCGAGCATCTTGAAAATGATGTGGTCATAGTCGGCGCTGGCCCCGCGGGTTTGGCTGCCGGCTATTACCTGGCCAAATCGGGGATAAAAACCACTATAATCGAAAAGAAGCTTTCAATAGGCGGTGGAATCTGGGGAGGGGCATCAGGCTACAATATCGTTACCTTTGAAGAAACAGACATCCTGGATGAAATAGGCGTGACGACAAAGAAGGAAGGGAATTTATATGTAGTGGATGCGATAGAATTTGCCACGGGTTTGGCTTATAAGGCCAAGATAGCGGGAGCTGCAATATTTAACCTGATAGAGGCCGAAGATATCGTACTAAAGGACGAAACCGTGAAAGGTATTGTTGTCAATAGTGCCAGTATACGAACACTCGGTCTGCATGTAGATCCCTATTGTATCTGTGCGAGATGCGTGATTGACGGGACCGGTCATCCGGCTGAACTGGTCAGTATGCTGAAAACCAGAAAGCCGGACCTCTTCCCAAAAGAGCTGAATGAGTATTTCATGAACGTTGAGACCTCGGAAGCCGGCGTAGTAGAAAAGACAGGCGAGGTCTTCCCGGGCCTATACATTGCAGGTATGGCTGTATGTGATGTTTATAATCTGCCGAGAATGGGGCCAATCTTCGGCGGAATGCTAAAATCAGGAAAAAAAGTCGCTGAACTAATAATAAACAAGCTAAAAGCCTAAAGTAAAAACGCACATTCGCTCAACTATCGATAATCTTTTGAATCGGTGGAGCATGATATACAGCGAAGTTGGAAATGGTTGGACAGACTCGCGAATCCAAAATCCGGATTCGCACCTTATCCGCTGTAACCTCCGGCGTGCGGCAAATCCGCTTATAGCCCACTGTCTGTCCCTCGGCGATTTGGCGCCATTGGCCATCTACATGTGCATCTACGGCAAACTTGACGATGCGCTGGCCGAAGTCGCGGATTTGTTCCTGAAACATTACACGATTGAAGGTCTTCTCTCCATTCAAGGTAACCACTAATTCAGCCTGCGTGGTCCATTCGGGCGGCATCCAGCAGGTAGTTGTCTCGCCATCGAGCGCGTTAGCTGCTTCAAAGCCCGTTCCGCGGCTCGCTGAACCAGTTGCAGTTGCACCCTCAGCCAGGTTGGTCTTGAACGCTCGGCGGAGGATTTTGCCGATTTCCCGGAGGACCTTGCTATCGCGCTCTGGAAAAAGTCCGTCGCGATTAGGAGGAATATTCAACAGAAAGACCGTGTTGCCCCCAACGGAGCGATACCAGATATCGAGAATTTCGGCGGTTGTTTTGACTTGCTGCTTTTCGTCGCGCCAGAACCATCCGTGCCGGATAGAGGTATTTGTTTCAGCCGGGTACCAATGCAAATACCCGCCGCGATTGAGGCTCTCCTGAAGTTTGGGCAGACTTGCGAGGTCTTGCGCCGTCATATCCGGCCAAGCGAACTTGTCCAGCGGTGCGCTTATGGGGACAACGCTCCACTCGGCAGCCCTTGTACCTCCTCCTTCATTGCCGCACCACCGAATGTCGGGTCCCTTGCCGAAAATAACCGCCTGCGGTGCCAGCTCCCGTATCATCTCATACCACTGGGCGTATGTATATTTCTGCCCACCCTTGCGTTTGGGGTGTGCCCCGTCAAACCAGACTTCGTGGATGGGGCCGTACTCGGTCAGCAGCTCGAACAACTGGTTAAGAAAGTACTCGTTGTAATCGTCCACGAGGTATTTGAAGGTGCGCTTGTCCCGGAATGGACGGCCAGCTACCGGCCGGGGGATTACCCGTTCGGAGTATTTGCTTAGATTGCCGTACAGACCTTCGGGGCTTTCAATCTGGTACAAATCGGCCGGCGATAAATATACGCCAACCTTAATCCCGTACTTTTTACACGAATCGACCAAGTCTCGCAGCACATCACCCTTGCCCCCGCGCCACCTGCTCGAAGTCACAGAGTGTGTCGTATATCGCGTCTGCCACAGGCAGAATCCATCGTGATGCTTGGCTGTCAGAACAACCTGTGTCATCCCGGCCGCCTTCACCATACGACACCACTGGTCGGTGTCTAACTTCTCGGGATTGAATATCTTCGGGTCCTCCTCGCCTGTGCCCCATTCACGACCGGTGAAGGTGTTGACGCCAAAGTGAACAAAAGTGATGAATTCCAGCTCCTGCCAGGCAAGCTGCCGGGGTGAAGGCCTGACGTTTGCGGCCCTGCGAATAATATCACTCTGTCCATCTGCCTTTTCTTCATCGACAACATCATATACACGGACGTAGTCGGTTAAAAAGTAATCGGGAAGCTTTGCCTTTGTTATATCACCGCCCCACTTTCCAATTTCCTCGGTAAGTTTGATAAACTGCGGCACCTGCGAAACACCGCCTGCACTTGTGTGCCATGTCACTTTGCCATCCACGTAGAAAACGTATTCGTCCGGCGTCCAGTGGAGACCAAAGGTATGGAATCCATCACTTACGCCGGGTATTGTGGAAGTTTGGCCGGCGTGCTTATGTTCTTTTCCGTAGCCATCCCAGTGCAAGTTCTGGGTTATCTTGTCCTCACGCCAGGGTTTTTCCACAATATCTATTTCCGTACCGTCCCTGCCCTGGTTTCCGACCTTACCAACGCTGTTTGCATGAAGCCAAAATGCGGGCCAGTGCCCCTGCTGTTCGGGAAACTTGCATCGAGCCACCCAATAGCCGAACTGGTGTTCAAACTTGTTTCGCGTCCGCACGGCCCCACAGGTATACCGGCTGCCTTCTTTTTTTGTACGAAGAACCAAATTTCCCTTGCCGTCCAGGAAAGAGTCTTCTTTCACCCAGAAGCCGTCTCGCCGCCTCCAGTCGCCGAGTATTTCCCATTTGGACTCGTCAACCTTTGTGCCGTTGAATTCATCTCTCCACGCCAATTTCCATTTCTTCCCATCCGGAACCGGCGGCATATATTCTTCCATCTTCTCTGCTTTGTTTGTTTCCGCCCGGACGCATACCGACGAAACCAGGCTTGTGAATACCGGAAAAACAGCGCACAAAATTACCCACTTTGTCAAACAGAATGATTTAAGTTTCATATCCCTCTTTCCTTATCAAAAGGTTTTTAATTGCAACACCCATCAGCTAAAGGTTGTTAATCAGAAGCAGGTTGTTCGGATTTCGCTGCCGTTTTCCAGCAACTTCGCTGAGTGGCCCTTAGCCCTGAGATAAGTGTAACCGCTAACATTATCGCAAACGTCACAGTAGTGAACCAATATCCCCACGCAGCAGTCCGGACATGAGCCATTTTTATTATCACGGTACCGATGGCAAAGGACTGTACGAACATTTTGATTTTGCCTGAGACGGTGGCGGCAAAGTTAACGCCACGCGCCTCTGCAACATGACGCAGCACAGTAACGTACACTTCTCTTGCAGTAAGTATCCCCGCCACCGACCAATGAATAATTGCCAAAACCGCCGGGCTGAGATTGAAAAGCTTTGGCTCGCCGATTATCGCAAAACATACAAAGGCCCCGCAAACGAGGGCCTTGTCGGCCAGCGGGTCCACCATTCGGCCGAACTTGCTGGTAACATTCAACCTGCGAGCTACAGTTCCGTCAATCATATCAGTCAGGCCGGCAATGACAAAGAGGATAAAAGCAATATCAAGAAAACCCGGAAACGGTATTTCGCCCTGCGCATAGCGAGGGGGTGAGTAAAAAATCATAATCAGGAAAATGATGGTCAAGACAAGCCGGCCAAAAGTCAGAATGTTCGGTATAAGTCTCAGCATAGCGGCAAGTTTACTCCCTTAGAAATTCTATAACAAGTAATAAACCGGCCCAAAATGAGAAATTTCTAACAGGGTACATTTCAGGTTCAGACACAATTCAAGACTCCATTTGCCGAACGAGCAAGTCGTAGTCTTTTGTGTCAATGACTTTCGTATCGATGAATTG
>CAYVIT010000205.1:0-4163 GCA_964451425.1 uncultured Pirellulales bacterium | reverse complement strand
GATAGAAATGGTGGTTATGTTTAAGTTTGAATGGCCTGCTCTTAGGTAAAGTACGGAAGAAGGGAAAGATGAAGGATTTACAGATATTGCTGTTAGTGCTCTTGGTTAGTGCAGGCCCTGGAATTATTGAGGTAAAGGGCGGCGAAACAAAACCGGTGTATCCGGTAAAAGAATGGCAGAGCAGTAAACCTGTGGACGCAGGTTTGGATGCAGACAGATTGAAGGCACTAAGCGATTACGCCGGCGGATTCGGCTGCGTTGTGCGGAATGGGTTACTGGTTTATACGTGGGGCGATGTTAGTAAGCGAAAAGACGTTGCATCGGCAGTGAAACCTTTTTATACGCACTTTCTGCTGAAAGCAGTCCAGAATGGCAGGCTGAAGAGTATTGAGGAGCTGGTCGGCAGGTTTGAGCCGAGGCTTAATTCGCTGAACAAATCGCTCGACTTCAAAGACCGCAGGATAACCTGGAGGCATCTGTGTAATCAAATCTCGTGTTATGGTGTGCAGGAGCAGCCGGGACAGGCCTTCGATTACAGCGACTATAATATGGCACTGTTTTTCGATACGCTGTTTCTAAAGGTATATGGGGCCACGTGGAAGACAGTGGACGCCGATGTTTTACACCCTGAACTTACTGACGTTCTTCAATGCCAGGATAATCCGACTTTTATGGCGTTCGGAACCGGTAATCGTCCTGGCAGACTGGCGATTTCACCCCGTGACTTTGCGCGTTTTGGACTTTTGTATTTGCGCAAAGGCAAATGGGAAGGCAAACAGCTTATCAGTGCCAGGGATGTAACTTTAGCCGTAGCGAGTACGCTGATTACATCAATTCCACGAACAACAGGCAAATCAGCGGAGATGATTAGCGGGCAGCGTTCAATCGGCGGGGGTAACAATCAGTGCGACCATAATGGCAGTTACAGTTTTGCGTGGTGGGTAAATGGTGTGGGTCGTGATGGGAAGCGCAATTGGCCTGACGTTCCCGCTGATGTGTATGGATGCTTTGGACATGGGGATATACGCGCTATGGTGGTTCTGCCGAGCCTGGATTTGATTGTGAGCTGGAATGACACGAGAATTGAGGGGAACAAAATGGTGAATCACGCCCTGAAGCTGCTCGTAGATTCTGTGATACATTCCGAACCTGAAGCCGGACAAATTGTTGTTGATACTGACCATCCGGAATGGCTTAAACGCAAGGGGGGCTGCCCGTTCTTTATGTGTGGGCCCGGCGACCCGGAGGATTTCCTTTATCGAGGCGGATTAAATCCGGATGGAACTCGCAACGGCGACCAAATGGCACTGATTAGGAAGCTAACAGGGACCGGCGCTAACTGTATTTACCTGATGGCGGTGCGCTCACACGGCGGCGACGGTGACAAAACACACAATCCATTTGTAAACAACGATGCCGACAAAGGTATAAATACTAAAGTGCTCGAGCAGTGGGAAGTATGGTTTGAGGAAATGGACAAAAATGGCATTGTTATCTATTTCTTTTTTTATGATGATAGTGCTCGGATTTGGAATACGGGTGACAAAGTGGGCAAAAAGGAGAAAGATTTTATCCAAACAATTGTTGACCGATTTGAGCATCATAAGAACCTGATATGGTGTATCGCCGAGGAATACCAGGAAGCGTTCAGTGCTGAGAGAGTGAAAAATATAGCGGCACAGATTCGTGCGGCTGATGATTATGGCCACGTGATAGCCGTGCACAAACTCAATGGGCTGGATTTTTCCGAGTTTGCCGATGAGCCGAACATCGACCAGTTTGCCATCCAGTATAATGTGCCGACCGCCGATGCTCTGCATAAGGGCATGGTCAGTGCCTGGAATCGAGCGCAGGGAAGGTACAATCTTAATATGGCTGAGGCTGCCGACTTTGGAACCGGTGGGCAGGCCCGCAGGAAAAGCTGGGCGTGCGCTATGGGCGGTGCATACGTGATGATTCTGGGAATGGACATAACCGCCACTGCGAAAAGCGACCTTCGAGACTGTGGGCGGCTGGTACGCTTTTTTGAGTCCACCAATTTTAACGAGATGTCGCCGCACGATGAGCTAAGATATGGCGGTACAAAGTACGTATTGGCACAGCCGGGCAGCAGTTATATTGCTTATACGCCGGAATTGAGTGGTGAAATGGGATTAAAAGCAATGAAACAGGGGACATACAAATTGCACTGGCTTGATTGTGCAGCCGGAAAGCAGGTTCTGCAATCACAAGTAACTGTTGCCGAAGGTGACCGAACCTGGAGTAAACCTGCCGGTATCGGTGATGAGGTAGCTGTATATATTAGACTCATTTCCAGGTAATTTCAAAACTCGAGGTTGTTTAGCTTGCATAAATTGAAAAGTAATGAAATTGTAGCTTGGAGGCAATTGATATGAGCATTGTTAGACATAGAACTGTGAGCATTTTGTTCTCAATGATAGCGGGTATTCTGCTATTCGGTCTTTCCTTAGAAGAGCAAAATGCGGAAGCTGCGACGAGTGAAAATAAGCTCATTTTGTCCGCTCGCAGGAGGGTAGAGACGTCGGAGGGGAGCGGCAAATTCAAAGTGGTCAATAGTCAATTTGAATGGGAACCCTCGGAGACGGCTATTATTATCTGCGATATGTGGGACCAGCACTGGTGTAAGGGTGCAACACGCAGAGTAGCTGAATTGGCACCTTATATGAACGAGGTTGTCTGTAAAGCGCGTGAAAAAGGTGTGTTGATTATCCACGCTCCGAGCGGGACAATCGGCTACTATAAAGACCATCCTGCTCGCAAGCGGGCCCGGAATGCCCCGAAAGCAGCGAACCTGCCGAATGACATCGGCGGATGGTGTCAATGGATTGACGAGAAAGAGAAAAAAGCAGGATACCCTATCGACCACAGTGACGGCGGCTGCGACTGTGAGCCGAAGTGCAAGCAGGGCTCGCCGTGGCGTAAGCAGATCGAAAGTATCGAGATAAGCGACGAAGATGCCATTAGTGACTCCGGTGCGGAAGTATGGAATCTGCTGGAGCAGCGAGGGATAAAGAACGTTATTTTAATGGGCGTGCATACTAATATGTGTGTTCTGGGGCGGCCTTTCGGGCTGCGGAATATGGCGCGGTACGGTAAGAACGTAGTGCTGATGCGAGACCTGACCGATACGATGTATAACTCAAAAGCGAGGCCGTTTGTTAACCATTTTGCCGGAACTGACCTTATAGCCGAACACATCGAAAAATTCGTGTGCCCGACGATTAACTCAACGGTGTTTACGAATCAGCCACAGTTTTGTTTCAAGAATGATAAGCGGCAGCGTATAGTTTTTATTTCCGCTGAAAGTGAATATGGTGCCGCTGAGTCACTGCCTGAGCTTGCACATGAGCTGGAGATGAAATACGGCTTGTGTTGCGAGATAATTCAAGGCGGCACAGAAAGTAGCAGCAAAGAGCGCGATTACATTGCCGGTATGGAAGCGTTGATGAATGCAGACTTGGTATTGCTGTTTGTACGCCGCAGGGCGTTTCAGGCACAGCAGATGAAATACTTCCATGATTATCTTGACCGTGGAAAACCGCTGATTGCCTTGCGTACTTCCAGCCATGCTTTTGATACTCGCGGAAAGCATCCGGATGGTCATGTAGAGTGGCGTAATTTCGACCCTGAAGTGCTGGGCGGAAACTACAACGGTCATTACGGCAGTGGGCCCAAGTGCACGGTTACGGTTGCGGAAGGTGCCAAGGGCCATTCGATTCTTGATGGTGTCCGGGTACCGTTTACGAGTATCGGCTCGCTCTACAAGGCAAGTCCGCTGACAAAATCGACCAGGATGCTGTTAATCGGCACAATTCCGGGCCAGGAGCCTGAGCCGGTTGCCTGGACGAACTTGTACAGGAAGTCGCGTGTTTTCTATACTTCACTGGGGCATGTGGACGACTTCAAAAATCCGCAGTTCCGCCGGCTGCTAATCAATGCAGTTTTCTGGGCGATGGATAAGCCTGTGCCGAAAATCAAGGCTGATAGCAAGAGATAAGTTGCACCTTAATATAAGACGTAGCTAAACTGTTGGGTTTAGATGAAAAAGGCCGTTGGGTCTTATGGCTGTAGAGCGGGATAGAGAGCTAATTTTACAAAAAATTTACATTTATTTGTCAACCGATAGGCTAAGATAGCTGTCT
>CAYVIT010000204.1:0-4250 GCA_964451425.1 uncultured Pirellulales bacterium | reverse complement strand
CAACCTTCGGATTCGAAGTCCGCGACTCTATCCAATTGAGCTACGGGCGCAACTAATTATCGTATAAACACTCATAGAAATATTTTCCTGGTGGCAATTTTTCAAAATATTACCTTCTAAAGTAGAAAAACGCTCAGATAAATTTCCACATATTTTACATCTGACAGGCCGATAATGCAAGAAAAACCCCATTATTACTTTTATAAATGTCTAATGAGACTTCCTGATGATATCATTTATATGAAAAAAACAGTTTTCAATAGTCTCTCACTGTGTAAAATATCGGGAGTACGTCTTTCAGACGGTAATAATTTTCTTAAAAAAGACGATACCGAATCCTATACCAGCTAAACGGGAAAGGAGTTGAGATGAAAAAGTTACGGCCAACAAAAGTAAGTGGGATGTCCCGGCGAGAGTTCTTACAGACAGTAGGTACAACTGCAGCGGGCGTTTCAGTAAGTTCCGGGAAGCTTTTTGCGGCATCAGAGCCTTTGACAGGAGAGGGTGGTCGAAAAAAGAGTACCGCCACGGTGCGTGGCGCTTTTATCTATCCCTCCACCGAGTCTCTAAGGCAGGCCGGCTATTATAGCTGGCCGGGTTCAGACTTTGATGCCGAAGGGCGTCAAAAGCAGTATATGGCCGGAATCAAACAGATCGAGCAAGATTTGGGGATGCATATCTTGATGGAACAGCAACACCTCGATGATGAGCAGAGCGTCACACGGTTTATCAACGAAGTCAAACAGTCCAAGCCCGACGGTTTGCTGCTCATACCTTTTAAGAAGGGACATTGGGGACATGTTACCCGCATCGTTGAAGAAGTGGGAATTCCGACGGTTGTGCTTGCAACGTTGGGTATCCTCCTTGTTGACCATATTAATCAGCTTCGTGACAAGTCCGGCGCGTATCTGATAAATTCACTGGATAATCTTGATGCCGTCAAAGATGGTATGAAGATGATTAAAACAGCGCACTGGATGAAGGAAAGTCGTATTGTCAATATTGTGGGTTCAGAGCCCAGGGGAACAATAGTTCCGCATCTTGGCACGCAGATTCGAACCATCCCACATCAAAGGTTTTATGATGAATTTAAGGGTACGCAAGCCTCCGCCGAAGTGAAAAAGCTGGCAAACGCATACGCAAGTAATGCTGAAGATGTGATTCAGCCCACGAAAACCGATGTCCTTGATGCCGCAAAAACATATTTTGTCCTCAAGCGGCTCATTGAAGCTGAGAAAGCTGACGCGGTGATGATGGATTGTTTGCCGGGACTTAAAAAACCACATAAGCATGTCCCACCCTGTATGGGTTTTATGAGTTTGAGGGACGAGGGTATCGCAGCCGGCTGTCAGTCCGACCTTAACGCAACGCTTACCTTAATGCTGGTACAACAGCTCTTTGACAGGCCGGGATTTCAGCAGAACGCTTCTATGGAGACGGAGAAAAATCACTATTTCGGTGCTCATTGTACCTGCGCGTCGAAGTTGAACGGTGTAAATTCAGCTCCCGAGCCGTACATCCTGATGAGCCATTGTGAAGCCGGTTGGGGCTGTGTCCCTCGAGTCCTGTGGAGTCCGGGCAGAGATGTTACGATGGCTCAGTATGTTTCGGGAGAAACGCCGCAGATGTATATTTATAGCGGGAAAGTCATTGGGAGTCCAAAGATTCCACCAACGGGCGGCTGCCGCACGAACATTGAGATGACTATCGACGAAGTAGATAACGTATGTGATGTAAAGGGTATGCATCAGGTTATATTCTATGGTAACTACACCAAACAACTGCGAACATTCTGTCAGCTTTACGGTATCGAAGTCGTTACTTAGTGATGCGGAATTTTATGCTATAGGCTGTTAGAGAGTCCGGCTATGTAACTTAAGTTAGCTCAAAAGGCGAATAGTAGTCAGGCCGGTGATTACTCTTTTGCTTTAAGGGAGGCGGCAATGCCTGCTGTACGAAATGTTCTCTCTCTTTTTTTTATTCTTGTTGTTCCTGTAGTATTGTTGAGCGGGACATCCATCTGGGGTCAGGATGCTCCGTTTGAATTTTTCGCGGTGAGCGATTTGGTAAGAATATTTGAAGATGGATATAATTGTCCCAGACCGCAGAAAGCGATAGAGATATTCGGCATAAGAAATGAATACGTTTCTGCTCAATGTGTTGTCAAAGCCAACACAGATTTACAGCACGTTACCGCGTCAGTGAGCCCTCTCAAATGTGTTGAACGTTCTGCTTTGCTGCCTTTAAGTGCCATAGAATGGAACTTTGTGGGTTCTATTCCGATTGAGGAAAATACTCCCAAGTATAGAAAAATCGATTTGATTCGTTCTTCACCCGCGCGATTTCCGGATTATCTGGCCGAAGAGAAAGAAATCACTCTGAAAAAAGGCAAATATCAGGCGATTCTTTTAACGATAAGGGTATCACGTGATGCCAAGGCGGGTAATTATGAAGGAATCGTTACTATACAAACCGAGAAAGGAAATAAATCCCTGCCCCTGCGTCTTACGACTTATCCCTTGACACTGCCTGATGAACGGCATCTCATGGTCACCGAATGGTATTCAACGGGCAGATTTCAGCAATTCCACGGCGTTGATTCATCACGTTCCGAGCAGTTCTATAAAATGCTCAAAGTATACGCTGAGAATATGGCTGACCACAGGCAGAATGTCTTTAGGGTCAGCCTTGGCTTGATTGAGAGTTCGCAGGATGCTAACGGCAGGCTTAAATTTGATTTTTCACGTTTTGACGAGTGGGCCGAGATCTTTTGGAATACGGGGCGCATGGATTTGCTTGAGACCGGATTTGTCGCAAGATTTGGCGAGGGCGGCTGGTCGAGCAGGGAAGTCTTATTAAGGGATTTTCGCGTTCGCAAAGAATCGACGAATAAGAGAATAACGGTTCCGGGAAAAGAGTATCTTCGGCAATTTTTGCCCGCATTTGAAAATCACTTGAGAGATAAAGGCTGGCTTCAGAAAACCGTATTTCATATTGCCGATGAGCCGTCCAATCATAATGTGATGGACTGGAGACAAGCATCAGAGTATGTACACAGATATGCTCCCGCGCTGAGGAGAATAGATGCAATAGAGACGACACATTGCTTCGACAGATTGGAAATCTGGGTTCCTAAATTAGACTATCTCTCCACGTGGTATGATGTCTACAAAAAAGCACAGAATCAGGGCAGCGAATTGTGGTTTTACACCGTTGGAATATTCCAGAAAGGTTCGCTGCCGAACAAGACCGTTGATGTTCCTCTCATAGAATCGCGAATACTGCACTGGCTGAATTACCGTTTCGGCCTGAAAGGTTATCTGCACTGGGGATTTAATTCCTGGACTGACGACCCGTTTGCGGCGGTCGGCAAACACCGCGGTGACGGCTGGCATGTATACCCGAAGAAAGATGGACTCATCAATTCTCTCCGCTGGGAGCAGATGCGCAGCGGGATTCAGGACTATGAATACTTCTGGATGCTCGAAAACAAAATAAGCAAGATAAGAGAGACGCTGAGTGAGCGCTTGTCAAAAATGATTGAGCCGTCTCGCAGAGGCATTGAAATTGCATCGCAGGTCGTCAGGGCAATGAGCGAATACAGTAAAGACCCGAATGTACTATATAACGCGAAAAGGCAGGTCATTGATGAACTGCTGGATTTGGACAGGTCGCCGCGGCTGATTGTCCACACGAATCCTCTCGAGCATACCAAGATAGCCAATGATTGTGCTGTAGACGTCTTCGGATGGGCGGAACCCGGGGCAAAAATAATGGTGAATAACAGAGAGTCGCCTGTTTCTTCGGATGGTTTGTTTATGGAGAACGTTCATCTCGCGCCGGACAACAAAATCGTCGTTAAGGCTGCAAATGAAAAAGGCGAGAAGACGATTGTTCGCTCTTTTGAGGTGATGTACCCAAAGAAATAAACGCAAATTAAGAACCAGGTTGAATAGATGGAGATACCTGATTGAAGGCCTTAGTTTATACGCAACCATACTGTTTTGAATATACTGATTTTCCAGAGCCTGAAGCGGGTGCTGATGATGTTTTGATTCGCGTCAGGGCCTGCGGGATTTGCGGCTCGGATGTCCACGGCTCTACGGGCAAGACAGGCAGAAGGATTCCTCCCTTGATAATGGGCCATGAGGCAGCCGGTATTGTTGAAAGTGCAGGCAAAAATGTAAAAGGCTTCAAAAAAGGCGACAGAGTCTGTTTCGATTCAACTGTTTATTGCAATCAATGCGAGC
>CAYVIT010000203.1:2070-4259 GCA_964451425.1 uncultured Pirellulales bacterium | reverse complement strand
AAAAATAAAAAATTTTTAATTGCTTTGCAGCCGGTCGCTTACGCTTGCAGCTCCGCTTTTTAACACGCCAAATTTCGTATCAAATGTGAACATTCGGGCAATTATAGAGGGCGGTCTTTTTGGCCTAAGGCCAAAAGGCCGCAAATCCTAAATAAGAATATCGAAATACTAAACAATATCAAAATTCAAATTCCAAATGTTCAAAACGTTATTTCGTGGCATGAGACACAGTCATAAGAGCAAGTCAATGCAACATACGGCGGGGAAAAGACATTGCGAGAACTGCTACTTTGCCCGGCTTATCGCCGATGAGCTGCACTGCGTAAAAAATCCGCCGAGCATTGAACTTGATACCGGCTGCGCACGCTGGCCGGGCGTTAGCAAAGACGATATATGCGGAAAGTTCAGATACTCCGACGAAAATCCGATAGAGGCCGACCATTGGCCGAGGAACGAGCTGCCTATCTATACCGACCAGTTCGGCGATTACTGCAAAATCCCGCTTACGAGGGGCCAATTCGCAAAGGTCGACCCCGAAAATTATATTTGGCTGTCACAGTTTCGCTGGTATTGTAGTAAGCGGCAACATACGAGTTATGCTATTCGCAACGCGGGGGAAGGAGCGAAGCGTAAGAAAGTCGCGATGCATCGTGAGATTATGGGGACGCCGAAGCATCTTGTTTGCGACCATATAAATCGACACGGATTAGATAATAGAAAACAGAACCTTAGAAGCTGTACCAAGAGAGAGAATACCCTAAACCAATCGGCCCATCGAGGAGCTTTTTCCAAATATAAAGGAGTGTATTGGAAAAAAAGAGAAGGGCGATGGGCTGCGTGTATAAAAAGTGAGGGAGTGAAGAAGCACCTGGGATATTTTGATAGTGAAGTTAATGCGGCGAAGGCCTACGATAAAGCCGCGAAGAAATATCACGGTGAGTTTGCGGGGCTGAACTTTGGAAGCGTGAAGAGTGGAGCGTAAAGCGTATCTCACACCTCTCATTTATTATCCAGTATCGAGTGTCAATAATCCAGAAACACGATGTCTTCCGGGATTGCGACCACGTCGCGATGTTTCGGGCCGAGGACTTTTCGGATTTCGCTGCTGTGTTTACCGGCAAGGGCTTTCAATTGCGAGCTGCTCAGATTCGTTACCGCTTTTGCATTATCATTGAGCATAACGACAGCGCCGGCCTCGAATGCCCCCTTCACCGATACCACCCCGCTTGGAAGAAGGCTTTTGCGATTCTTCACAGCCCGCATGGCGCCTTCGTCGATTTGTATTACTCCGGCCGCCGCATTATTGAGTATCCATCGCGAACGGTTGCTCAGCTTTCGCCTCGGCATAAACACCGTCCCGATTTCCTCGCCCGCCATAATCCGCCCGACTACGTTTTTGACCCTGCCGTTGGCCAGAACCATTCGACACCCCGCATCGGCTGCAATTTTGGCCGCCTCGATTTTTGCCTTCATTCCCCCCGTCCCCAATCCGCTGCCTCGACCTCCCGCACTTCGCTCTAATCTATCGGTTATCTCATAGACCGCCGGTATCGCCTTTGCCTCCGTCGATTTGCGCGGGTCCTTATCGTACAGTGCATCGATATCGCTCAACATTATCAGTGCATCGGCATCGATCTTGCTGGCGACCAGCGCGCTCAGCTTGTCATTGTCCCCGAAAGCCGACCCGATTTCATCTGTGCTCACGCTGTCATTCTCATTCAATACCGGGACGACCCCCAGCTTCAAAAGTGTCTCGATGGAGTTACGCAGGTTCAGGTACGTTTTCCTGTTATTTAGCACCTCCGCCGTCACCAGGACCTGCGCGACCGTGACCCCATAACGCAGAAACGATTTTTGCCACTCGGCCATCAACAAAGGCTGCCCAATCGCCGCATACGCCTGCCTCATCTTGATGTTCTTTACCCTGCTGACCTGCTCTAATTGCCCGCACCCCATCCCGATGGCCCCGGAGCTGACGATAACCACCTGCCTGCCCGTCTTGAGCATCTCGCTTATCTGCCTCGCGACCCTCCGGACGTAGGCCGTATCCACCCCGCTGTCTTTGGTCAGGATATTCGTCCCGATTTTGACAACTATGCGTTTGGCGTTCTCAAAGTTCCTCATAATTCATTGCTCGTATTTAGTATTTCAAATTTCATATCTCAAATTTCGTATTTCAAATTTCATAT
>CAYVIT010000203.1:0-1970 GCA_964451425.1 uncultured Pirellulales bacterium | reverse complement strand
TCAAATTTCGTATTTCAAATTTCATATTTCAAATTAGGTGTGTTATATTGTACAAGCTCAGCATTTATTAGCAAAGCAGCAAAATGCTAAATTCCCGTTTATCCGAGCAATGTCTTACGAGAATAGAGCATCAGGTCAGGCAGTGTAGGTACTGCCCACCATTTCTCTACAGCGACCATCCTGTTCTGTATGGCGGGTCGATTAGATCGTTGGCTTCTTCGGAGTTAGTGATGCGCATCTGGTTGGCGTTCCATTCGAGCGGGCGCCTGGTGCGAAGTGCGAGAGTGCCGAGCAGGGCCATCTCTGTCATCTCGCATCCGAACTCGACCGGACAGACCGTACGTGCTCCCGTCTTGCACGCCTGAGTCCATTCGACGTAATGGTCGCTGCATCGGCGCATGGTCTTGGGAGGCTGCTCGAAGTCCCGGAACTTTTTTTCCGGCAGCAGCAGGCCGCCTTCAAGGCCGCGATTACTCCGGCCAAACGGATTTCCGCCGCCATAACCTGTTATCAACTTGCCTTTCTCTGCCACGAACAGAAGCCCGCTGGAGGGCAGCCGCAGGCTGTGGTCGAGTTCAGCCGGCCGATAGGGTTTCATGCCTCCGTCATACCAGTGAACGTTTAGCGGGGGCTGGTTGCCTCGTGCGTCAAATTCCCATGTCACCACATTGGCGTGGCTCTGGCACTGAGGCGTCGAGACGAACTGGAAGAATCCCTTGTGTCTCGTGGACCCGTAACCATATACCATCTTCGGTGCGCCGAGCTGCAGCTCTTTGAAGTATACGTGCATTGTATGGCATGCCATATCGCCCACCGTACCCGTGCCGAAATCCCACCAGGGCCGCCAGTTTGCAGGATGATAGGCCGAATGATACGGCCTGTACGGAGCCGGGCCAATCCACATGTCCCAGTCCATCCCCGGCGGCGGTGTCTGCTTTTCGGTCGGTCGGGTTAGCGAACACGGGTAAGCCGGGTGGTCACACCATATATGCAGCTCCCGCACGCCGCCTATTACTCCCGAATTCAACAGCTCCGTCGTGTTTCGGGCATGGTCGGTCGCCGAAGACTGGACGCTGGACTTGGTGACAAGGTGTTTAGCCTTGCCCAGCGCCGCTCGAATCTTTCTGGCCTCACCGATGCTGTGCGTGATTGGCTTGGCGCAGTAGATGTGCTTGTTGAGATTAATAGCGGCCATAAGCAGAATAGCGTGCGTATGGTCCGGCGTTCCTATGATAAGGGCATCGAAGTTATTCGCTTCCTTGTCGAACATCTTTCTAAAGTCGTGGTATCGCGCCGCCTTGGGATATTTATCAAATACCTTTGCCGAAAGATTGTGGTCGAGGTCGCACAGGGCGACGATTTGTTCACCCTTGCAGCCCGCCATGTAGTTTTGGCCCATCCCCCCTATACCTACCGCAGCAATCCTGAGGGTATCGCTCGGTGCCTGGTTACCCGCCCCTCCCAAAACATAACGCGGGACGACCAGAGGCATAGCAAGCCCGGCTGCCAGAAAACTACGCCGCGATACTCTACCTCCCATTCTGCTGTCCCTGGTGGATTTATTGTTACCGTTTTGTCCTACTGTTTTTTTGTCTTTACTAAAGTTTCGCATGGCTGCTCCTTTTCGGGCCGAACACGTATCAGTCAGGCAGTTTAGAAATGCGGAAATCATCGAACCGTATCCAGTGCTCGGCATTGAGTGGGCCGTTGTAGCATTGTATGCTGACCTGGTCGTCACCGGGTGGGGGCAGCTTTCCTGTAGCTGCCGTTTGAAACTCACCCTTGGCACCGGGGCGGAACTGCGCGATATAATCGCTGCCGTCTACAATTAGCCGAAGCTGAACCGACTTGCTTGACATAGTCTTTCGGCCCGGGATAATCATCAACTTTCCATCGACCAGCTCTTTGACAAGCTTAAATACCGGTTGGCCGTTATTGTACCATGTTATGCCGGCCTGCTCATACTTCTG
>CAYVIT010000202.1:0-4307 GCA_964451425.1 uncultured Pirellulales bacterium | reverse complement strand
TTCGTAATCGAAGCTCTCCCCGGTCTTTGGGATATATCCCAAGTGCGAGAACACAAACCCGCCTATAGTGTCATAATCTTCGTCTTCCGGCAGATTCATGTCGAAGCGGTCATTGAGGTCGTCGACGTATGTCCTGGCGTCGGCCTCAAAAGTATTTTGGTCAATTTTCTTTATCGGCTCGGCCGGCGTTTCTTCGTATTCATCCGTTATTTCGCCCACCAGCTCCTCGATAATGTCCTCCAGAGTAACAATCCCCGCCGTGCCGCCGTATTCATCTAAGACCACGGCAATATGCAGCTTTCGCGATTGAAATTCATGCAGCAGCGTCCGCAGCGGCTTTGTCTCAGGCACAAAATAGGCCTTTCTCATTTTATTTCGCAGCTTGAAATCGGCCGGGTCTTTCCCTATCTCGGCCAGCAGGTCCTTGGCGTAAATCAGCCCGATGATTTTATCGATATTTTCCTCATAGACCGGCACACGCGTATGCCCCGCGCTGGAGATAGTATCCAGCACCGTCTGCAAATCGGAATTGACCTCAACTGCTGAAATATCCGTTCGCGGCGTCATAATCTCATCGGCGGCGGTTTCATCCAATTCAAGGACGCTTTCAATCATCTCCTGCTCTTCCTCGTCAACCACACCGTCCATTCTGTGCTGCTCGAGGCCGGTCAGGAATTCTTCCTGCCTTTCTTCCTGCTGCTCTTCGGGCGTCGCTTCGGTAACGCCGGCCATCCGCCTTACAAATCCGTCATACAATTGGAAGATGTAAAGGATTGGCCAGGCCATTGTAGCGGTAACCATCATCAGCCTGTACGTTCGGCTGAGAATTTTTTCACCCGCATATTTCGCCCACGCGTGGGGAATGGCAAGGCTGAATATCGAAAAGAGAACCACCGCTACAATAAACGTGAGCAGATAGTCGACGATTTGAGGCCCGTTTTTGTGCATCCTTGCAATCACATCGAGTAAAAGCAGCATCAGAGCCATATTTAGGATGAGCCGATACAGGGAGCAGGCCAGAATCAATTTTTCGGCATTTTCAACCAGGGCGTCGGCACGTTCTTCTTTGTTTAGCGCCTTGAAGGCATCCTGCAATTTAGCGCGAGAGAATATCCTCAATGCTATCGCGTTGACCGAAAAAAACAATGTCGCGCCGGCCAGAACGCAAATCAGCAAAACTATCCAGCCAAGACTCACTTACTTTCCTTTCAAATCCATTTTCGGAGCACCTCGTGATTTGCCCGTCACAGCATTCTTTCGCTCTGATGCCCTTTTGCTCTTATTATATACCAATCCGTATCCGAGTTGTTGCAAAATTTCATCTTCGGTATTGTGCATTTTTTTTGCTTCTGCCTGAGTGGAATCACCAAACCCGAAATTGTGCAGCAGGCCATGGACTACGTAGAGTGCCAGTTCCGCTTCCGTTGAATGACCTCGCACGTTTGCTTCTTTGGCGGCCCTTTCGCCGTTAACGACCAGCTCGAATATTTTGGCAGGAGTACGTCCGGGCCCCGGAACATTTTTTTCCTGCTGTTTGCGGAGCGGCCGTTTGGCAACCCGGCCCTGCTCATCCGACAGATTGAAGCTCAGGCAGTCGGTAGTGGTATTGCGGCTGAGGAACTGTTTGTTTAGTCTCTTTATTTCGGAATCGTTTACTATTGCAATGCTGACCGTTGCCTTTGCGAGCTTGAAACGACTGCACACGGTTTTAACCAGTTTCCTGAGCTTCGGAGTGTGAACATCCAGCCCATCGAAATACCCGGCAATTTGGACTACTATGTTCTTGTGTTTTTTGGCGGGGGCCATCATCATTTATTATTTTTTTTGCCGTTTTGCTCGTTTTGAGATTGTTCATCTTCCGGAACGTCGGGAGCTTTTGGATATGCGACCCGCCCGTGATGGTGGGCGGCAAGGGTTTTCGATATACTTGTCTCTATTTGACTCAACTCCCGCAAAGAGATCTCGCATTCATCGAATTGGCCGTCCTGCAGGCGTTTCATAGCCATATTATGAACGGCGGCCTCTATTTTCGTCGGTGTTAATTCGGCAGGCATAGATCTGACGGCCCCTTCGATGGCATCGGACAACATTACGATGGCCGCTTCTTTTGTGAGAGGCTTCGGGCCGGCATATCTAAATTCACTTTCCGAGGGCGGTGACTGCTTGTCATCTGCTTTCTTCCTGGCCTCGCTGTAAAAGTATTCCACCAGTGTTGTGCCGTGGTGTGTTTCGATGAACTGGCGAAGCACGGCGGGCAGGCCATATTCTTTGGCCATTTCTATTCCGTCTTTAACGTGGCCGACGATAATCAATTGACTCATAGCGGGGGAAAGCTCACCGTGACGGCTGGTTGAGCCGATTTCGTTTTCGACAAAATAACCGGGCTTGTTGATTTTCCCAATATCGTGGTAATAAGCCCCGACCCGGCACAATAGCCCGTTACAGCCGATTGCCTCGGCGGCCGCCTCGGCTACAGAGCCTACCAACAAGCTGTGGCTGAAAGTGCCGGGTGCTTCCATTGCCAGTCTTTTCAACAGCGGTTGATTGGCATCGCTGTAATCCAGCAGCGTCATACTCGTCGCAATTCGGAAAATCTTTTCTATAAGTGGAAGCAAACTTTGTATGAACAGGCCCACCAGAAAGGTTGCAAGTGAGTGCCATCCCGCGTTTCTAAAGATTTCGGCGGTCGGCTTTTGGGCAAGAAACTCCAGAGAAGTCACGGTTAAAAATACTATTACTGTAGCCAGAGTGGTTACTTCGAGCAATTTCATTCTCGTTCGGATTTCTCTTAGGGAAAAGCAGCAGGTCAAGGCGCCGGCGGACATCGTCAAAAACAGACTTATGTCCGTCTGCGTCGCTGCGGCAAAACTGGCGAGGATAATGTAAAACATACTCATTCCTATTGCAAAGCGCTGGTCATAAGCGATTGTCAGAATGATGGCCGCCGTGACAGCGGTTCCTGTGGCCCAGGAGTTTTGCTCGGTCAGCATGCTGCCGAGTTTAGTTGTACCTAACAATAAGATAAACATGCCGGCTAATACGAAAGCTCTGGCGTGTTTTTTTATAATCCTCTTTTGATAATGGTGGATATAGAAAGCCGCCGCTGCAGAAATCAGTACAACTAACACTGTTATCGGCAGCAGGTCCAGATAAATTTTCTGCCGGATTAGCTCGAAGGAGATAACGAAAACGGTGAGAGTGACGAAAAGCAGCCACAACATAGCCGAAATTAGGTTGTCGGTGTTGATAAACCGGCTTATCTGCAGGAACCGTTCGGCGCTTATATTCCTGCGTACCTGGCTTCGTCGTGGACTTGTTTTCTTAAAAAATCCCATTTGTTGTTCCTTGTATATCGGATGAAAAAGCTAAACGATTAAACATCTTCTGCCGAACGTTTTACACTTTCATTTTATTTTTTGATTTTTCCTTGTTTTTGTAGGCCCTCACGATATTTTGTACCAGGCGATGTCGCACGATGTCTTTGCGGCTTAACTCCACGCAGGCAATACCCTTGATTCGCCTTAGAGTACCGATGGCTTCAACCATTCCACTTTTCTGGCCTGGTTCCAGGTCAATCTGTGTTATGTCACCTGTTATTATCATTTTTGAGCCGTGGCCCAGTCTTGTCAGGACCATCAGCATTTGCAGCGGTGAGGTGTTTTGCGCTTCGTCACAGATGATGACAGCGTCGTTTAATGTACGACCTCGCATAAAGGCCAGTGGGATGATTTCGATAATATCAAGCTCTATGAACTTTTTCGTTTGTGAAAAATCCATCATATCTTCGAGAGCGTCAAAGAGAGGGCGAAGATAGGGATTTACCTTTGCCTGGATGTCACCGGGCAGGAAGCCGAGTTTTTCGCCGGCCTCCACGGCCGGTCGGGCAAGAACGATTCGTCTGATTTGTTTTTTCTTTAGCATGGAGACCGCAACGGCGACGGCCAGGTATGTTTTGCCGGTACCGGCCGGGCCTATACAAAACGTAAGGTCGTTGGCCAGCATTGTTTCGATGTATTTTAGCTGTCCCTTAGTGGATGGCTCAACGACCTTTTTGTTCGAATAGACGGCGATAGCTTTGCTGGTCGAAAGAGTTTCTTCCGACTTGTCCTGATTGATAAAACGGGTTACGTTTTCTGCCGTCAGCGAGCTGTGTTTGTTCAGGTGCTTTTGCATCCTGTCGATTATTTCAGCGGTCCTGGTTACATTTTTTTCCCTGCCGGTGATTATCAGATTAGCCTGGCGGGCCGTGATTCTAACGTCAAGAGATTGGCGTAAGAGGCGAAGGTGACTGTCGGCAGGGCCGAACA
>CAYVIT010000201.1:0-4491 GCA_964451425.1 uncultured Pirellulales bacterium | reverse complement strand
ACCAGTTACCATTGAACCAGTTACCAGAAAGGATTATCCGAAATGGCAAAGAAAGTTGAAGCATCGCGTTTGCCTGTTATAAGGAAAGCCACTCCAAAAGTTCCAGTTATTGGTGTTTTTGCCACAAGCGATCCACGTATCGATAAAGCCAGTCGAAATCGATGTCAGAACATTGCGAAGATGGCCGCTGATTATATAAGCGGCTCTGTAGTTATGCCTGCTCAAACAGCAGTGCCTGTGGTTTACTCGACAGTGCTGGTAGATGGCGAAGCCCAGGCTGATATTGTCGCACAGCAGTTTCGCAAGGCCGGCGTTGATATTTTGGTATGTGTGCCGGACACCTGGGCCTTCCCACAGCTTACCACTATCTCGCTGCTGCAGCAGTTCAGCCCCAACACCCCTATAAACATCACATGCGGCAATAGCGGTCCCAAGCCCGGCGTTGTCTATGCCCACGCCCTCAGCGGTGCCATCAGCCAGTATGGCAGAATGGTTGCATTGAATGTCGGCACTTGGCCGGATACCGGAGCGGATCCGAAGATGACCGAGCAGACCGCAAAGAACCTTATCGACTGGTGCTACGCTGCGGTAACGACTGTGGCCCTGCGGGGCCGAAGGGTCGTGATTTTAGGCCACGACTCGATGGGAATGGAAACGGCCCTGGCCCACGTACTGCCGACGAGGAACACCTTCGGCCTTGAAATCACACGTTTGGATATGAAGTTACTGGCCGATATGCTCAGCAAAAAAGCGTATAGCGAAAAAGAGCTAAAGGACCTGCGAGGCTGGATTAGCAGATACGTCGGCAAACGGCTTGAACTTCGTGATGAAGCCGACAGCGAGCGATTCAATATGAGTTTGGCAATGTACTTAATCGTTCGCGACCTGATGGCAGACTTAAATGCAATCGGCGGCGGCTTTATGAGCCAGTTGGAATGGGGAAGCGACCTGCGCGGCATTCCGCTGCCCGTTGCCGATGTGATGGAATCGTTCTTTAACAGTACCTTTGACCATAACGGCCGCAAAGCCCCTCTGCCTTATGCCACCGAAGCAGACGTCCAGGGACTACTCACAATGCTGTTTATGACCTATCTTTCCGGCGGAAATCCACCTCTGTTCATGGATTTTAGAAAGGTATGGGAAGCGTGGGAAGTCAAACAGCTTGCCAGGAAAATCGGCGTTAAAAAACTTGATAAAAAGGCAGACTGGTATAATAAGGGCCTTGTTGACGGTGACAATTCCGGCAGTGCCTCATTTGATTGGGCGGCAGAACCCGGAGCATCCGTCAAAAAGATTATGGATGGTGTCGGAATGCCACTGGCCGATGAGTCCTATTTCCCCGGGGGTGGCAATTCGGTTACGTTTATGACGCCGGCTGGTATCGAAGGTATCGCAGCCCGATGCGCTTACAGCAGCGCCTCCGGATTGTTCTCTGTTGTTTGGGACCAGGCCCACACAACTGATGTGCCGAAAGAGCTTGCCCAGGCGATGTGCGAGCTGACTACACCAACCTGGCCGCATACATTTGTCGTCCCGAAATACGCCAGTATGGTTGAGTATAAGCAGTATCCGCCGGCCAATCACTTTCATATGACCTGGGATTTGCCGGTTGCCCGGCTGCAGCACTGGATGGATTTGACGGGCGTATTGAGCGTCACGCCCTGGGCGGGGCGCCCTGCGTTCATAGAAGGAGTTGACAGGCCTCAGCCTCTGATTCATCTGATAAACGGCGGTGAGGATGCTTTCAAACTGCGACGCGGCCGCTAAAGCAGGAAAATAGAAGAGGGACAAAGACAAACGACAAACAAAACAATGAGGTTATTGTCCTATTGCCTCAATTGGTAGCGGCTCTTCATGGATTAGCTGAAGAATATATTCAACGAGATCTCTTATGCTGATAATTCCGACCAGTTTTCCTCCTGACGTGATGGGGACCCTTCTGAAAACATTCTTTGTCAAAAAGTCACAAACATCCAGCAAACTTTCGTCCTCATCGAAGAAAAGCGGTGGTTGTGTCATAAAATCATTAACTGTTTTTTCGCTCCTGTCCTCGTGGTCGTAGAACAAACTTAGCACATCTTTTTCAGAAACAACCCCCACCAAAGTCATATCATCTTTGACCACAGGCAGGCCTGATATGCCATGTTTTGCTATAAGCTCGAGGACATCATATATTGGGGTGTCTACTTTTGCAGTAATCAAATCTTTCGTCATTATTTCTTTTGCTTTGAGCATTTGAACTCCTTTTTTTTAGCCCAGCACCAAAAGAGCTACGGTTCACACCGTCCTGGTGCCCGGATTAGCCGGCGATTGCTTTCCAGCTTTTATTTAGTTCTTCCATCAAAGCGATAACTTCCGCAATCTTCTCAGGTTCACACTTTGTATTGGCCTCGGACAGATGATTATTCATAAAGCAGTAGAGCTTGCGAAGATTGGCAGCTATCTCGCCGCCGGCATCGGTATCCAGAACTGCACTAAGCTCATTGATTATATCCTGTGCCCTGTTTATATATTGGCCCTTTGCCTCGAAATTTCCCGCTTCCATCTCTTTGATTGCCAGCTTCATAAACTTGATTGCACCGTCGTAAAGCAGAACAATCAGCCGACCTTTGCTCTGCGTAGTAACTGCCGTGTCCTGATATGCAGAAACTTTCCTCATTAAATTAATCCGTTCTGTTTATGCCTGAAAGCCTTAAATCCCGCTAACCCCTTTCAGGTGGTTTTCTGTCCTTGAAAATACGACAATTACTACACCAACAAACCAGCGTTGCCTTCTATCGTGATTCCGGCTTACAGAGAGATGACTGCAGCAATATGCTGCAGTCATCTCCCCGCTCCCCGGACTGCCGTTTCAAATATTCAAATTCTGCTTGCTTATTATCTGAGCAGGCTCAATGCCATCTGCGGCATCATGTTGGCCTGGCTCAACATAGCAACACCGGCTTGTGCCAACACCTGGTATCTGGTCATCGCCGCCATTTCCGTAGCCACATCAACATCGGAAATACGAGACTCGGCTGCCATCATGTTCTCAGCCTGAATGTTGATAACCCCTACGGTGGATTCCAGACGGTTCATCTTGTAACCGAAAGCGGCACGGGCCGTATCCTTTGTCGTGATAGCAGCCGTTATAGCGGTCATCGCCGTATTTGCGGCGGTAGTAGTAAGGATGTTAATGCCGGTACCGGCAGCAACGTTCATTCTACCGTCGTCACCAGCAACAAGCGGATCTTCAATCATACTCGTAGCTGCCTGATTCGCCGCAAGCACATAACCACCCGCTGAAGCTGTGTTGGTCGGTGTAGCTAATGTAATTGTCGCACCGTCTGCAGTGGAGGTTCTGGAAGCAAGCTTCAGAGTGTCCTGACCGGTCGCGTTGTCGTGCTCGACAGAAGCGGCCGTATAGGCCTGGACGGTGCCGTCACCTAACACGGGAAGGTTGAGAGAAACTGCGTTAATAGCATCAACCACATCGTTGAGTGTGTAGCTTACAGTTCCACCGGCGGTTGGACCAGTGAAATTGACTGTGAGTGCCGCTTCACTAGTGCCAGCCACACTATCTGTAAAAGTAAGAACGAGAGTTACAGTTTCGCCAGCGCTAGTTGCGTCGTTCAGTGTGAGCCAGGCATCGCCCGGGTCGTCCACCCAATGGTCACCTGTAGCTTTATACCCGGCGGTACCCGTCTCGATACCAAGGCCAGCCTGTGTCATATCAACACCATCGACATTGATAATGTTGTCAGAATCGCCGACCTGAATGGCTACCGTGTCTGTATTGTCGAGATATGTTGTATCATTGAATTTGGTTGCTGTTGCGATACGCTCGATTTCCGCAGCCATCTCGGCAAACTCGGCGTTCATAATGACCCGCTGCGCGTCCGAATATGTACCTGTAACCGCCTGCTGAGCCAACTGCTTCATACGCACAAGCGCATCGTCGATGGTCTGCATAGCACCTTCCATTGTCTGCAGCAGACTGATGCCGTCCTGGGCGTTACGGGCACCCTGCTGGAGTACAGCGATGTCGGCACGCATCAACTCACGAACAGCCAAGCCGGCTGCATCGTCCTTTGCACTGTTGATGCGCAAGCCTGACGACAGCCTCTCTACCGACCTGGCCAGGGAATCGTAGTTGATGCCCAATTGCCGGGCGGCATTTGCCGCCATAATATTGTTCTTAATTGCTAACATATTTTTGACTCCTTAAAAAGTTGCAAAAACTCTCTTAGCTTTACCCCGCTCTATTAATTCAATCCAACGTGCAACGAGCACGTTATAAAGCACTGTTCCAAAGAACATTATCGTCCAAGACAAAGAGGACTTTAGGATTTTGTTGATGAAAAATGTCTATAAAAACGTAAAACAGGTTACCCGAATGAAATTGGAATGACATCACAGAGAAGCAGTCGTCTATCCGAAGAACATTGATACACAGCAGGCCACGTAAATTAAAGATTGAGATTTACCGGACGTGAAAGCCTCTTTGACTAA
>CAYVIT010000200.1:0-4507 GCA_964451425.1 uncultured Pirellulales bacterium | reverse complement strand
TAATTGCCAGAAATATTTGTTTCTTTTTCATTCTAATTCTCCTTAATTATATTTGTTTTTTCTTTACAGGACGATAGGTTACGATAATTGAAAAATTTTATCAATTCAAATTTACCCTTCTAATTCAATATAATTTATACATTACAGGTTTTAATAGTGAATTCGCCGGCCTCGAAAAGGACATCCTTCACCAGGATATTTCTGATATTTTTTTCTTGAAGCAGCTTACCTACATCAACAAAGATTTTTGGATATTCGAGTTTCATATATGACGGCAATTTAAGCTTTAGCGCCTGGTCAAACCAACTTATTGCCTTGCTTACAACAGTGCTTACAATAGTAATTTCAAATGTTGCCTTGTTATCGTTGAAAGACAGGTATCTTAAAGAAGCAGGGATATACGGCAAAACAAAAGATTTCGTCTTTATCACAAAATGCAATATTTCGCCTTTAACTCTTACACGGATTATTTCCGGCGGAAAAAGTTTATTTGAAATCAGAATTTCTGCAAGTTCCTCAAGACTGAAAGTTATTACTGCCATAGTTACTTTTACCGAATTTCATTGATAAGATTAAGCTTATAATAAGACAATACTTTTGCCTTCCGCAAGAATCTTTTTGTTCCTTTCCCACAGTGCAGACCTGTAGAAGGGTTAAGTTAGAGATGCAAAGAGGTTGAAAAAGACGATGAGGGAGTATAGAATGGCGGTGCATGGACATTAAAGGAAAGTTTTTATGATTGAAAAAATGCACAAAATGATAATATTCGCTGTTCTGGCTTGTGTTTATTCGACACCCTTGTTGGCCGAGCCGGCCCCCGCCGCTCAGGCTGGTCGAATTCACTGCGTAACCGATATTTCCCATGAATTTACCTTCTACTTTGACGGGCGGTTCGGCAAAAATTACGTAGATGAGAACGGTGTCGATGTCCGCAACTGGGGGACATTGCACAAGTATGATTTCAACAACGTCAATCTGCTCATCCTCCAGTCATCCGCATCTCCCTGTCCTTATTTGCCTGAAGATACCAAGGCGGTACGGAAATTTCTGCTGGAAGGCGGCGGTGTTGTCGTATTGGGTGACTATGCCCTTTTTCGCAAAGAGAAAGAATACAAGCTGAATGCACTGGCCAGTCATTTTGGTGCTGAGTTCGTCAACGAACACGCGCAAAAACCTTTGAAAGGCTGCTCGATTCTAAAGAAGGAAAATATCGAGAGTTATTCCCCCAAAATCATCAAACTTGAAAAACCTCTGCTCTGGCGAGTTCTGGTCAAAGATGCCAGGGAGCGTGTCGTGATGGCTATGCGGCGTGTAGGTAAAGGGCAATTAGTGATAGCATCCCGTTCTTTGTGTGGACGCAATCCGAACGCCAGCGACCCTATCAACGAAAGCTGGTGGAAACCGCTGCTCAAAAGGATATCTGCCAACAAAACAATCGACCCCAAACGTCGCCCGAAAAACCAAATGCCCGAAAACCAGTCTCAGCGAGAAAGACTTCCCATTCAGTATTCCGACTACATGAAACCCTACGCCGATGCGATATATGGAGTGTACGATGAGTGCTTTCCGGTTATCCGTGAGGTTATGGGCGTTCCACCCTCGGAAGGGATGCTCACCAAACTGATTCTGCTGCCGACAGGCGGAGGTGGTTTTTCCTCCGGTTCGAGTATTGGTCTGGCTGCATGGTGGGGGAATTTCCCTGAGAAAAAGTACGGGATGGTTGAGCTTATTTCCCATGAATCTACCCATTCGTGGGTACATCCATTTACGGAACCAATGTGGAACGAGGGGATTGCAACGTACGTTGGCATTTTAGTCGGCCGAAAGATGGGGCTGGAAAAGGATGCAAACAGGACGTTGCAAAACTGGATTAAAGATGCAAAACGGCATGATCCCGATATGACCAAATATGACCTGGCAAAGAACAAGGATGTCCCTCACGCGGTGCAGATGGCCAAGCCGATGTGGATCTTCGAGCAGTTACGAAAAGAAAAGCCGGATATCGTGGCACGTTACTTTCAGACAAAGCGAAAACTGGCAACACGAGACAAGATTAAGAAGTACACCTCGGATGACAGCGTGGCCGTGCTGAGTATCGCTATGGAACGTGACTTGTTTCCATGGTTTCAATCGCTGGGAATAACGGTTGACCGCAGTCAGGCAAAGATTGAGATGGAATAGTCGTGAGCGTTTGACGATGAGCTGTGCATAATGAGGACCCTTTTATGAAAGTTTTGGCACTGATTGGCAGCCCAAGAAAAGGGAGCAACACAGACATTCTGGTTGATAAGATTCTTGAAGGCTGTAAGGAGAAAGGATTTACTACCGAGAAGCTCTATTTGTACGACTTCAGCATATCGGCGTGCACCGACTGCCGCTTGTGTAAATCCGATAATTACGAATGTGCCATCAAAGACGATATGCAGCAGATTTATCCAAAAATGGAGGAGGCTGATGTTATCATTTTCGGTACGCCTGTTTATTGGTATGGGCCTACAGGCAAAATGAAGCTTTTGATTGACCGAATGCGTCCCTTCATTGCCGGCAAAAAGATGCGGGGCAAAAGGGGTGTCCTTGTAGCACCTTCCGAGGAAGGACCGAAAGCGTGCAAGGCTTTGCTGGAGATGTTTCAGATGTCGTTTGAATATCTGGGTATGGAATTCGTCGACAGTATTTTGTCCACAGCCTATGAAAGAGCGGAAGTCTCCGCAAATATGGAGGATTTGAAAAAAGCATACGAGCTTGGCATCGCATTGTAAACAGTAATGCAAATTACAGAAGATTCCCGAAACCGCTCTAAATGAAATGAATTGTTGAATAGATAAAACTACTTAGAATTAGTCAAGACTACCGAGATTAAAAACACTTGGTCGCTTACACTCAAGACAATCAAAGCGTCAAATGAGGGGATTTTTGTCCGCTACTGTTAATCCTCTTCCACTCGCCAGAATTTTCTTTCAGGCTCCCAGCTCCTGGATATTTCGCCTGTCGGTTTTATAACAACCGCATTACATTCTGTGGTAACTGTGTCATCAGGTAATAATAATTTTGCTGCGACTTTCATACCCCTATTGCCTTTATGCTCCAGCCAGCCGACCGCCTTCAGGGCTGTATTGGTTGGTGTCGGTTTTCTGTAAGTCATATTCAGTCTTAAAGTAACAAACAAATTGTCGAAATTGCCGTCCAGCATGACGGCCCTGCCCGCCGTCTCATCCAAAATCGCAGCGACAATTCCGCCATGCACAATTCCCGGATACCCGTTAAACTGTTCCGGGATAGTGACATTTGCCTCAACCTGGTTTGTTTCAGGATTGTTATACCATACCATTTTCAGCCCGAAATTATTTTCACGACCGCACACAAAACATGTTCTGGAGGTTGGTTGTTTTATCATCGAGTCCTCGATTTCTTACTTTCCGTTTTTGTTTGGAATTCAAGACCATTGATTAATTCTCAGGTAGTATTATAGGATCGGACGGGAAAAAGACAAACTATCGCGATTACTAATCCCAAAGAATGTCCCTACCTGACCGGTGAATTTTGGTCTATTGCCCTTGATTTTCAGTTGATAACAGGCTGTTTTCAGGATTATATGCATCATTGGTCTTGCAGCCACTTGGCAGGATCCAATTTGTAGTAATTTCTCAGTTCATCATAAAGTTCCGGGTGTTTCTTCTCCATCTGTCTCGGTTTCTCAAAAAAGGTCTCAGTAGCTACGGCAAAGAATTCGGCCGGATTCGTTGCTCCGTATTTATCTAATACCGACCTCCTGTGCTTTCTCTTTTTCTTTTGCAAAACCTCATATTCATTACTCAGCACACGAGCCCACGTGGCATATCGGGATCGGCGCTCCAAAATCGGGGCTCCATCAGCGGTTCCGTCTTCCTGGTCTAATTGATGAGCGAACTCATGAAGTACGACATTGCTGGCATCGGTAATATTTAACGTCCCACCTTTTACGCTGTCCCAGGCAAGGACAACCGGTCCATGTTGCCAGGATTCTCCGAGCCGAACACTCTGCCCGTCGATTGTAATTGTGCCGTTTGAAGAGACTGTCTTGGCCACATAAGTATGGGGATATACCAGGATAGTGCCAAGCTTGGGAAAGTATTTAGTTCTACGGTTCAACAGTAAAATGCACGCCTGAGCAGCGATTGTAACTTTAATCTCATTTGTCAGCTCCAAACCCCCACAGCCTTCAAAATTCTTTTCGGCTATAAAAACATTCACAAGGCCATGAAGCTGCTCTTTTAATGAATCGGGTAAACGGCTGTAAAGGGGGACATTGCTGCGCACTATTTGCTTGTACTCTTCCGGGAAGGGTGCAGCGAATAAGCGTTTGCGCCTTGCATGGCGGGATATACGTTTGACGATAAAGAAGGCCGGAACCAATCCAACAACCAATATGGCAAGTATTACAATGGGCATTGTTCAGCCTTGTCCTGTAAGGGGCGGCTACTTTTCAATAGCCTTAATACTTCAAAGACGTAATTCGATTTAGATAATT
>CAYVIT010000199.1:0-4568 GCA_964451425.1 uncultured Pirellulales bacterium | reverse complement strand
TTGCCGTCCATAATTATGGCGATATGACGGGGTATCTGATCGTCCGTTATCCCGAGACGACCGGCGGTTTTTTCGAGTTTTTCTTCAAAGCTATTCATTAAAGCTAAAAAATAAAGCTATAAAACTGTGGAATTTTAAGCTGTTCTTTGCGTTTGTGGTTTAAGTTTTTAATTATCTGAATATTGTCTGATTTCGTTTTGGTCCGACTCCAATGATTGTAACGGGTTTTCCTGTCATTTCCTCGACTTGGCAAATATAGTCTTGGGCGTTGGAAGGTAAGTCATTGAAATCACGTACTTGTGTTATGTCCTCATCCCACCCGGGTACTGTCTCATAAACAGGGCGAACTTGTGAGAGTTTGGCTGTATTTGCGGGGAAGAATGTGATTTGCTGGCTGTCGATTTTATATGCTTTGCAGATTTTTATTTTTTTCAAGCCGCTCAGAGTGTCAAGGTGCATTAATGCTATACGGTCAACTGCGCCGATGGTTATGGCGTATGATACGGCCACGGCGTCGAACCATCCGCAGCGGCGGGGCCGGCCTGTTGTAGTGCCGTATTCGTTTCCTTTGTCACGGATGTATTGGCCTGTTTCGTTGTCCTGCTCGGAAGGGAACGGGCCGGCGCCGACCCTTGTTGTGTAGGCCTTGATTACACCGATGAATTTGTCAACTATTTTGGCCGGTACGCCGCAGCCGGCCGGCATGCCGAGCGAGCTGGAGTTTGAGCTGGTTACGAACGGGAATGTGCCGTGGTCCAAATCCAGAAGAGTACCCTGGGCGCCCTCGAAGAGAATTGATTTGCCCTCAGTGATGGCTTTGTGAAGGTATTGAGTTGTATCCGTTGCAAACGGAGCAAGTTGCTCTGCGTACGTTTTACACTTTTCGAAGAGCTGGCCGGCATTTATCGGTTCAGCCTTATATAGGGCCGCAAAGATTTTGTTCTTATAGTCCACGATGGTTTGGAGCCTGGCCTTGAGGCTCTTCAGGTCTCTGAGGTCGCCAATACGTACTGCGTAGCTTCTGCCCACTTTATCTGCATAACAAGGACCGATGCCTCGAACGGTTGTACCGATTTTATTTTTACCGAGCGCATCTTCACGAAGCTGGTCTTCTTTCTTGTGGTAATCCAGAACGAGGTGTGCATTTTCACTGATGAAGAGCCGGCCGTTCAGGGTAATATCTTTTTGGGCAAGCGTTTCGATTTCTTTTATAAGCGTCTCCGGGTCGACAGCCACGCCATTTGCGATAACGCAGATGGTATCAGGCCGAACCGAGCCGCTGGGCAAAAGGTGCAGGGCAAACCGGCTGTCCCCTACGACAACGGTATGGCCGGCGTTGGCCCCGCCGTTGTACCGCACGACGATATCGCTGTTCTCGGCGAGAATATCGACAATCTTACCTTTGCCCTCATCGCCCCACTGCAATCCGACAACGCAATAATTCATTTCCACTCACTTTCCGGCTGTCCCCTTTGGAATGGAAACCCCAAAGATAAACCGCAAGGGCTCATTTGCGCAGCCTGTTGCGGTTAGCCGATAAATTCTAAATTCCCTTGTGATAATGTTCAAGTGATTTTTGCCACCAGGTGGTCTAAAACAGGTTTTAGGTTGTCGTATGTTCTACTGCTTATTTTGCGGTCTGCTTCTTTGCCGTTTTCTTCTTTGTAGGTGATAAAAAAATAACCCTTCGACTCAAAATTTGTTTTGTTTATTTGCTGTATGGCATCATAAGCAATCTTTTTTTTGTCGCTGAAGATAAGTTCGTTTTCGTCGGCGACAAGTTTTTTCTTTTTGATTAGCAACAGTCGGATGCCTAAAAGCACTGCGGCGCCGATAAAAAACGGAGGTGCCTTTTGATTGAAGATTAAGGTGGCATCCGGGACACCATCGGGAGCGTGTTTTTCTATGAATTTTTTGTTAAAATAGCCGTCGTAAGCACAGTAGGCTGCGACCCCAATACACACAGCAATATAAATTATAAGGTTGGTTTTCCCGTGTTTGCTTGCCGGTGCCTCGATAGCCATTTATTAGAGCCTTATTATCAACTTATGTTAATCGTTTTTGCGCAATGACACTGTTTAACGGCTGGACGAAGTTGGGGATTATTTTTTCAGCCATTAGTTCTTCTGCCAGCCGACATTGCTTTTCAAAAGAGGCCGGCGGGTCAAATTTTTCCGTACTTGAAGGGTATTGGCGGATTGTCAAGAAAAGGCTGATTGCTTCATCCGACCTGCCCTTTTGCTTTCCAATGTCCGCCACGCTTGTTTTGGACTCTACGCCGACTCGCGCCTGGGTACGGCAATCTTCGGATAACGCTACGACCACGGCCGGGGAAAAGCCGATAGGACTGGCCGAAGGCAGCTCCAGAAGACAGCTAAAGGCCGTTGAGCTGAAAAGTGCCTCGGCAATAACCTCGTCGTGACTGCCTCTGTAATCAAAATCCATAGCGAAAGTAACATCCAGCGAGTCGATGTCCAGATGGTTTACGCCAAGCATATAGGGGGCAAGCTCAAGAACCAATCTGTCCTGGATGTAAGCATCCTCGAAGTTTGGCGGATTCACAATCCCGGAGCCGATGCGGTCTGTTTCGAGAGTAATCCATCGATATTGGCCGGAATTGCGGTCCTCTTCCAGGCAATACTCGTTCTCTTCCCTGCGGTAGAAGCTGCACATGGAAGGGAATTGCTTTTGTATCCGCTCGAAAAAGGCCAAGATAGTATCGCGCTGTGTCGGCAGGTCAAGCTCGGTATTGATGTGCATATCGAGATAGAAATCGTCACACAGGCAGCTATAATCGTCTGACATAATTACTACAAACTCCAAAAAAGAGGCCCCGGACTCGATGTCTTTACAAAGACAGCCACTCGAGAAACAAGCAGGGCTTACTATACATTTAAATACTCATTTGTCCAGATTTTCTTGGTTAATACCTGAAGCTCTTTGTCATAATTTTTCAGGACCTCGAAATATTCATCGGATTCGAGGGCTTCTTTGGCCTTTTCGTCTTCGGGCCTTGCGTCTTTCGGCAGGACGGACTTTCTGAAGATTTCATAATGGTCTCTTATGGAGCAGGGCATTAACCAGTTGTTAGGTTGTTTCCAGTTCTTAAGGCCGTATTCATTCTGCCATTTTCGACCGTTTTTCATAAAATCGGAGAACAGGGCATCCGACAGGGTTTTCCCGCTGTTGTACAAGTCGTAGATGTTGTCGACGTAGTATGGAATAAACGCGCAGGGCGTCACATTGCCGTGCCAGTCGATATAGATGTATCCGCCGCTTCTGCCGTAGGCGATGCAGCCCCTGGAGAGTACGCCGCTGTTCCAGAAGTCGGCGATGCAGTATTTCTTTTCGCTGAGCAGCTTTTCCCATTTTCTATATAACTGGAGTCTCTTTTCGGGATTGACCATTAAGTCGATTTCGTCTTTGCCTCTGCCGATAGGCATCAATTGGAATTGCCACATATAGCAGGCGCCCTGCCCGGCAAAGTAGAAGTCATAGAATTCATCTTCCAGCAGCAAATCCACATTTTTTCTTGTAGCCGTGACAGAGATGCCGAAGGGCACGCCGGCCTGTCTCAACCGCTCAAAGGCGTTAAGGATTTTCTTGTGAGTGCCGGGGCCTCTTCTCTGGTCGGTTTGCTCTTCGAAGCCTTCGACTGAAATGGCGGGTGTAACATTTGCTGACTTGGCGAGCTTATCGGCTACCTCTTCGTTAATCAGCGTTCCGTTTGTATATACCAGAAAGAACATGTCGTTGTGTTTTCGGAAGATATCGAGAAGGGTTTTACCTTCGCTTTTATACATAAAGGGTTCGCCGCCGCTGATAGTTACAAATCGGCTGCCCCAGGAGTCGTGGATTTCACACACTACTCTATCTACGATTGGATAAGGTATCGTAGTGGCGGTTTTTGATGTCGAACTGGCATAACAGCCGATGCACTTTAAGTTACATTTCTGCGTAGGAGAGAAGACGATAAAAGTCGGAGGCGGCTCGCCATATTTTTTTTCAAATTCTTCCATCGCTTGATTGTAACTCAAGTCTTCGCGAATGAGATTGTTCTCAACCAGCACGCTGATGATTTTTCTTACGATTTCAGGTGCGACGCGGCCTTTATTTATATTTTTAACGATGCAGTACAGCATGGCCGACAGGAACTGGTATCTTTTTAATTTCACCTGTTCGAGGTCTTCTTTGTCTTCTTTGACGAGGCTGTTATAGATGTAATTGTCTGCCTTTTTGACGAGCAGTTTTCGAAGGTGCCTGTGGTTGACCATCTTGGTTAGCGTTGAGGACAAGACTTCAGGATTCATTTTGACTCCTTTCTTCTATATCAACACTCCCTGCAAGATTGTTGTCTGAGACGTTTCACATTTTCATACCTACTGCAGAATCCTTAAACGTGTTTTATCATTTCTGGGCGGTTTTTTCCTAATACTTCCAGATGCCGTATAACAACCCGCCCACGCCCACAAAAAAGGGGCACACTATTTTCGCATAAATTCACGCAAATCTCAAGAAATAAACTGAGACAAAAAAGGCCAAAATATGACAATATAAGGCCAAAAACT
>CAYVIT010000198.1:0-4585 GCA_964451425.1 uncultured Pirellulales bacterium | reverse complement strand
GGACACTTGGTGAACGCGGGAAAAACGAACCCAAAACGAACCCAATTTATCCTTGCGTAGCCTCTGGCGAAGCAGGATCAAAGCCAATTTCAACACCTCACAAAGGCGGGAAAGGCGGTACTTTTTAACGGAGTTTACAAAACACTCAATGCTCGGTATTATATCCGACAACAATGCCGATGTAGCTCAATGGTAGAGCGCAGCTTTCGTAAAGCTGAGGTTGAGGGTTCAAGTCCCTCCATCGGCTGTGTGAATCTTCAGGAAAAATATAATTTGCTTCAGGAAATCCTCAGGGAGTTGGTTAAGGTAGTTGTTGCGTACTCCGGCGGGGTGGATAGTACATTTCTTCTGAAGTCGGCTGTCGATACACTGGGTGCCGAGAATGTATTGGCGTGCATCAGTGCCGGCGTTGCCGAGCCGAGTAACCAGCTCAAGAGGGCGGCGGACCAGGCAAAGAGTATTGGAGCCGAGCTTCAGGTTATCGAGACGGATGAGCTTGCCGACTCCAAATTTACAGCCAACAAGGCCGACCGATGTTTTCACTGCAAGTCGCATATCTGCCGGATACTTCTGGATATCGCCAGGGAAAAAGGCTTTGACCACGTCGTCTTCGGGACCAATTACGACGACCTCGACGATTTCCGGCCGGGTAACCGCGCTATGAAAGTCTTTGGTGTTCGCTCACCGCTGGCCGAGGCCAAACTAAACAAAGATGATATCCGCCAGCTAAGTAGAGAAATGAATTTGCCCACCGCGGATTTGCCATCATCTCCGTGTTTAGCTTCGAGAATCGCCTACGGGCTGGAGGTGACCGAGCAAAGGCTAAAACAGGTTGATGAGGCGGAGGAATTTCTAAGGCAGTTGGGCCTGGTTGAATTTCGCGTTCGCCATCACGATACCGTTGCGCGAATCGAGGTCAATCCGCATGATATTGATAAAGTTACGAAAGAGCCGAACCGCTCTAAGATAATCGAGAAGCTAAAATCGCTCGGCTTTAAGTTCGTAACAGTCGACCTTCAGGGCTTCCGCTCAGGCTCACTGAATGAGCCGCTCTCAGAAACAGAGAAGCGAAAAAGCCTGAATCAAAACTAAATAATATCAGAATCTAATACATCTGTTTGGGCTTAAAATATGTCCTACAAGAAAAATTCCTCAGCACGAAAAGTAACATTTTCAATAGTCATTGTTTTGAGTTTGTGGGTACTACTCAGCTTGTGCTTGCCTCAGGCGATTGCATCTGCTGATTTAAACCGGGCGGAATCAGAGGCTTTGGAAGTGCGGGTAATGAGCTTTAATATCCGCTATGGCACCGCTAAAGATGGCGAAAATCACTGGAAAAACCGTAAAGAAATGGTTTTTGACGTTTTGCGCAATCATCACCCGAATGTTGTGGGTTTGCAGGAGGCCCTGGGTTTTCAGATAGACCAAATCCGCAAAGCGAATAGCGAATACGGCCTGATTGGCGTTGCTCGTGAGGATGGCGCAAATGAGGGTGAGTACTCTGCCATCCTCTACCGTCTTGACCTCTTCGACGTGGATGAATCGGGGACCTTCTGGTTTTCCGATACTCCGGAGGTTCCCGGCTCAAGTCACTGGGGCAATGCCTGTGTGCGTATCTGCTCCTGGGCAAGGTTTATCGAAAAGAAATCACGCAGGGCTTTTTATGTCTTTAATCTTCACATGGACCATATCTCCCAGCCGTCCCGGGAAAAAAGTGCTGTTTTGCTCTCCCAGCGTCTGCTCAATAGAAAGCATGCGGACCCTTTTATAGTAACGGGTGATTTTAACACCGGCGAGAATAATCCTGTCATATTGTATCTAAAAGGCAAAGCGGCCCTCAGTAAATCAAATGGGAATGAATGCAAAAATCCTGTTCCAATGGTCGATACGTTTCGCATATTGTACCCGGATGCCAACGACGTCGGAACGTTCAACGGCTTTAAAGGAAAACGCAAAGGCGATAAAATTGATTATATTTTCACAATGCCGGGTGTGAAAGTGCTTGAGGCGAAGATACTGTATGATAATGTCGATGGCAGATTCCCTTCAGACCACTTTCCTGTCTGGGCCACATTGCGTTTTCCCGCCGGCAACACCTACTACGTCGATTCTGAAAAAGGAAATGACCGACATAAAGGCACAAGTCCGGACAGACCATGGAAGACTCTAACTGCTGTAAACGCCCATGTTTTTGTACCGGGTGATAAGATATTATTCCGGGCAGGCACGAACTACGTCGGCCTGTTCAGATCCAAAGGCTCAGGCGCAAAAGGCAGCCCCATTATTGTTGATATGTATGGCCATGGCCCAAAGCCGCGTATCGATGGCAATGGAATTCAGGATACTGTCCTGCTGGAAAATATCGAGTACTTCCAGCTTAGTAATCTCGAAGTGACTAATCTCGGTCCCACAAGGGCGGACTGGCGCACGGGAGTTAGAGTATCAGCAAATAATTGTGGAACTCTGAGGCATATCCATCTTAAGAATCTTTGCGTGCACGATATCAACGGAAGCAACAGGAAATCGAGAGAAGGCTGCGGAATATTCTTCGAATGTAAAGGCAGCACCGCCTCGCGTTTCGACGGCCTTCTGATTGAAAACTGTCATCTTGTACGCACGGACCGAAACGGTATTTGTGGAAGGTCGTCGTTTACGGACCGTTCGAGGAACTGGTTTACCAGCCTGAATGTGGTCATACGCGGTAATCTCTTGGAAGATATTGGCGGTGACTGCATAAAGCCGTGGGGGTGCGACGGCTGTCTCGTCGAACACAATGTAGTACGTGGTGGTCGGCGGCGGGCCGAGGATTACGCTGCCGGTATCTGGCCCTGGAGCTGCGACAATACGGTTATCCAGTTCAACGAAGTGAGCGGCATGAAGGGTACAAAAGACGGACAGGGTTTTGACTCTGACTATAATTGCCGCAACTCTCTTTTTCAATACAACTATAGTCATGATAACGACGGCGGCTTTATGCTTATCTGTACTCCCGAAATTTCACCCCGGAACGTCGGCTGCAAGGGTACTGTGATTCGCTATAATATCAGCCAAAATGACGGCGCCCGTATCTTTCACATCGGCGGCCCGGTGGAGGACACAAAAATCTATAACAACGTATTTTATGTTCCCAAAGAGCGGGACATTTTTGCCGTGCTTTGCACGAGTTGGGGTGGCTGGGCCAAGAACACTCATTTCTACAACAACATCTTCTATGTCGATGGAAAGGTGCGGTATGAATTCGGGAAAAGTACCGACAATGTTTTTGAACATAACGTTTTTTATGGCAATCACGAAAATCCACCTAATGACCCCTTCGCAATCGTAGATAATCCCATGCTCGTTAATCCCGGCAGCGGCGGCAGGGGGCTTGACTCTCTGGATGACTATAAGCTGAAAAATGGTTCTCCCTGTATTGGTACCGGCACCTTTGTAGAGGATTGCGGTCCTCACGATTTTTGGGGTGCAAAACTACCGTGGGAGAAGAAGCCGGATATCGGGGCACAGACATTCCGGAGGCCATAAGGTTTGTTCTTTGATAACACGAATATCAGCAGCTCGCACGGAGGATTGTTTGCCTATGTGATAAGCCGACAATGAGTAGACTTCGACTTGCGTATTAGAACACCCTGATTGATTTCTTTTCCTCGAACTGATTGCGATAATTCGCCGGATGATATAGTTTGAAATCAATCGCACGTATGTATTCTTCCGGCCCGCAATGGCGAACATTTTCAATCAGTGACGATATTTGCTTTTGCGAACGAAAGGCGGCAATTGCCTTGAGTTTATTTTCCAGGTACGATATTGGCGTGTGCATCCTCAAAGTCGGAGGGACAGGGAAATCACAATAGACTGCAAAGGTATGGATGTAGGGCACATTACTTAAAGGTTTGCCCAGCTCCGGCCAAATGTTTCCCGCTGCGTGAAACAGGCTGATAAGAAATTCGTCATAAATAATACGATGGTCGGGATGCAGGTCGTTATGTGTTGGAAGAAAGCATTGTGTCGGCCTAATCTTTCGCAGCCAATAAGTAAAATTATTCTGCAGTCCTGTAAAACCGCTGATTGCCAGAGGATCGTTTGCCTCGGCTTCGCTTCTGCCGCGGTAATTATTTATCCGGCAGTCCGGAAAGCTGAGCCAGACAATATTTTTCTTCGGCACACCTAAGTTCTGGTAGCATTCGAAACTTTCCTTGCGTCTGATTTCGGCAATGGTCTTTTTTTCTTTGATGCTGCAGTAGCCCTGGCTGCCGTCGGTGACGATTAGAACATGCACGGGCACATGTTCCCGTTTAGCTAACTGAATAAGCAAACCGGCCCCTAAAGCCGCATCGTCATCATGCGGGCTTACCATCAGGAAACGCTCGCTTTTTCCCTGCCAGTGCCGTGATACATCGGCGAGCTTTGTTCCTACCCGCCTTTCATTTCCCACTAATCGTACAAATTCAAATTTCTCTTGTTTCATTTGCTTACTTTAAGTCTTTTTCAAATAGAAAATTACCGACAAGGTTGGAATGTTAGTTTGTCAAGCCTGCGATAGCGGCACCAATCAATGTTGCGTTTTCCACGTTTGTAATCTCGCAGA
>CAYVIT010000197.1:0-4696 GCA_964451425.1 uncultured Pirellulales bacterium | reverse complement strand
CAACAAAAAAAGGAAAAATTCAACGCAAAAATCTGCGTAATCTGTGAAATCTGTGGTTAATAATTACATCTTTCTCGTATCTTAGTGACTTCGTGGCAAATTAGAAGCTCATGCAGTCTACGAACACATCTTGGAACCCCGGCTGGTGCGCGATTTCAACGTATTCAATCTTTCGGGCCAACTGTTTGGCCTTTTCCCGGCAGTGCCCGGATAAGAGTATCATCTGCGCCCCGCTGCTCGCGGCGTTGCCGACGAAACGAATCCGCTCAGTAGGCACGTCGGGCAGCAGCTTCAATCGCAACGCGCTCTCTGCCCGAATGTAATTACCAAACGCCCCTGCTAAAAAGATACGCTCAATGTCACCATCGGCGATGCCGAGCTTGCGCTCTAAGAGAATGATGCCTGCCCGAATGGCCGCCTTGGCTAACTGGACCTGGCGAATGTCGGCCTGCGTTAGAATCACCTTTTGAGAATCATCGAGTACGAAGGCCGGCTGACTATCCTGCTCGATAATTCGAGAAAAAAGTGCCGGCGATAGTTTACCCTCCAGTGAGGCGGCTTCGGCGAATCGGCCGGTCGCATCAACAACATTTAGATTCAGCAGCACTGCAACCGCGTCAATCAAACCGCTGCCGCATATAGAATGCGCCGCCCTGTTTCCTATCACATCCGGAACAATATCATCTTCATTTACAACGACGGCTTCAATCGCCCCTTCCACCGCCCTGCTGCCGCAGCTTATCCGCGTCCCTTCCAGCGCAGGCCCCGCCGCACAGCTTGCCGCATAAAGTTTCTCCGTCGTGCCCAGCACCAGCTCGCCGTTCGTTCCTATATCGACTGCAAGTGTCATCTTCTCGGCTGAATCGATACCGGTCGCAAGTGCCACGGCTGTCGTGTCCGAACCAACGAAGCCCGCGATATTTTCGACCGTATGGATATTGCCTGCCGGGTTTATCTGCAAACCAAGCTCACCAACGCCTGTATCTTTGGCATCGAGAGAGTACGCCTTGTACGGCGCTTGGCCGAGCTGCTTGACCGGCAGCTTCAGAAAGATATGGTTCATCGTCGTATTGCCTACGGCGCAGACCTCGAAAATCCGGTTACTTTCGATGTTGGCTTTTTTGCATAGCCGGCCTATCAACTCGTTTACACAGTCAATTATCACCTTTTGCAATTCGGCCAATTTATCATCTGTCTCGGCATAAGCGATTCTGCTGACGACATCGTCGCCGTATTGAGTCTGCGGATTAAGAGCGGCCTCGGTCGCAATGCACCGCCCGTCCGCCATATTGATAAGCCGGGCGACAACCGTCGTCGTGCCGATATCAACTGATACACCCAGAATCTGCTCTTTGGGCTGAATCTCCAGATACTTTTCATATATGTCCGGCTGGATGCCGGCGGTTTCAATACCTTCAGCTAAGATTTTTTGCTCGAAGAACCTGGAGCTGACCGGTATCGTTACAACAAGGTCTCTTTCAATCCGGTACTGGCAGGCCAGAACTTTCTCCCCGCCCGGCTCAATAACCGCTTGGCACTTTTCACAGATACCCCTGCCCCCGCAGGCGCTATTCAGGATTATGCCGGCCTGGCCAGCGGCCTCGAAAAGTGTCGCTCCTTTATGAATTGTGATTTGCCTGTCGTCCGGCTTGAAAGTGATTTTGAAGTGTTTCATTTATCGTGTTGAGGATATGCGTAAATGCGCTTATGCGTCAATGGGGGAACCATTGACGCATTTACTCGTTTGCTAATCCACATTAGTGATAATCAACTGATTTTATGCCGAATTTTCCACCGGGCGCGTCTCTTTTTACTGCCCACTTTGCGCCTGCGTCTTGATTTTGCCATTCGGTTCTCCAAAAAACGGTCCAAAATCTTTTGCAAAATACTTTTATGCCCTTTTAATATATGGTATTATAAACGAAATAACAAGTAAAATGGAAAATTAAAAAGTGAGGAGTTAAATAGTTACTGTTGCGGAAACGGCGCTTGTCGTTCCTGCGAAAGCAGGAATCCGGTTTTTTCGCCGTAGACCCCTGCTTTCGCAGGGGTGACATTTCGAGTTTTGGTTTTCCGCAACAGGAACTAAATAATCGTTCGTTATTGATAGCCCAGTGTGATGTAATCAGTAACCGTTAAGCAGGCCCATTATGTGAGACATTATGGGCGGTTTATGAGTAACTATAGGCTTTTGCCAATTTAGACCGGGGTAAGAAAATGATTCAATGCAAAGATTGTGAGTTGTGCGAAATGGGCCCCGACGGTCGAAGAACCTTCAAATGCGACCCGTTTACCAACATCAAGGAACCGGAGTGCATCGCCAAATGGCAGCTAATTCGTCTTGATATGCTTGTAGCCAGCTATCACCAAATGAACAGGTGGTATAGTAAATTGGCACCGCTTCAGGATAAAATATTTAAATTTATGAAGCGGGAAATTGAGGATATAGACGAATCTGAGCAGTGGAAGCTCGACGAGGAATTTGGGGACAAGGAAGAAGAAAACGGCTGAAAAGACGAATTTAATCGGGACTGGCGGGCAAAAAACAATCATGTTTTTCGCATTTATGCAATAAATCAATAATGAAATTCGTCTTTCCTTATAGAAAAAGTGCGTTAATATGACAAAGAGCGACGACCTGGCCCGGATAGTAGACGGCTGTAAGGCCGGCGAAGCTGACAGTTTTTCGCAATTATTGGATATTTATGCAAGCCGGGTTTATGGTTATTTTTATCGCTTAACAGGTGACGCCGAACTCAGTGATGAGTTGCTCAGCAAGCTTTTTGCCAGGCTCGTAGCTAAAGTCGGTTCCTATAAAGGCGGCTCTTTTGAAAGCTGGTTGTTTAAGGTTGCGTCAAACATTTTTAACGATTATTTAAGGGGCAAGCAGCGGCGGAAAAAATTACTCGAAATTCGAAAAAATGAGTTGGAGTCTAAAATAACAGAGCCGAAACGCTCTGATGTCGAGAGATTCGACAAGTTACAAATACAGCTTGAGAAGCTGAACGACGATACAAGAGAATTGATAATGCTGCGATTTTATTCGCAGATGAGCCTGAAGGAGGTTGCTAAAATTCGGCGTGAGCCTATAGGAACAACATTGTCGAAGCTGCATCGGGGGCTAAAAAGACTGAGAGAATTAATGGAGTAACATCGCTATGAAAGGCCAAAACAAAGACAATCTAAAGGATTTATTTGAGAGATTCGTCAGCACAGAAGAGGCCAAAAAGGCCGTCGAGGACTTTCAGGCGGCTGAGCGAATCCTTGAGGAATATCCGGCGCCTGAGCCGAATGAAGAGCTGATAGCGGCTATCAACAGCAAAATTGCAGAAGCCCTACAACTCAGGCAGGAGCACACCTTCAGGAGGTTTGCCTACAAGCTGGCGCCTGTGGCGGCGGTGTTTGTTGTTCTTGCTGTCGTGGGTGTACGAATGCTCAAGGAAGGCAGCGGGCCTTTCGAGCGGGTGCGAGGGCCAATGATAGCTCGGGATGTTTGGGACAGTGATAATGTTGCAGCCGATGATAGAAATCTGGCGGTGTTTACTGCCGAGCTTGATGGGCTTGAAGTCGAATTGACGACTTTGGAACGGGGGGAAGATAAGGGCAACGGCCGGTCGGCTGTTACGGAACTGGAAATGGATTTTGCAGAAATCAATACCGATATTTGGGAAGGGTAAAAGGAATGAAGACAAGGTACGGACTCTTTTTGATTTTGATGCTGGCGGTGGTGATAACGGTGTCCACCCTGCCCTGCTATGCTCAAGGGACAGGCGACGAGAAAGAAAAAAATAAAGAAGACATCTGGACGGAAGAAGAACCACGGGGGCCGGGACCGGGGGGGCCGAGACGGGGACCCATGTTCGACCTGACGGAGGAGGAAATTGAGCGCATTATGAAGAGCCTGACCGAGAGCAATCCCGAAAAGGCAAAAGAACTTGAAAAACTGCGTAAGGAGGACCCGAGGAAGTTCCAGGACCAGCTTAGAGAGCACGGTCGGGAGGAGTTCGGCAAAATCGTAAGAGAGCGTATCGAGAAATGGAAGGAGCAGAGGCGCGAAGAGTTTCTTGGATGGCTGGAGAAGAATTTCCACAGGGACGCAGAAGAGCTGAAAAGGCTGCAAGACCCGGACCTGTACTGGAAAAAATATGAGCTAATCCGCCAGAAATTCTGGCGGATTTATGAGGCGGAGAGGAGAAATCCCGAACTGGGGGAGGTCCTTAAAGAAAAGTTAAGACTCGGGTACAGGCAGGACAGGCTGCTTCGAGAAATCAGGGGCGCCAAGGAGGAGAACAAAAAGAAAGAATTGATTAACAAGCTGAAGGAAGTGGTCAGCAGAAGATTCGACCTGATCATAAGAGAAAAGCAAATAGCGTACAAGTGGCTGCGTGAGAGGCTCGAAGAGCTGAAAAGAAGGGTGGAGGAAAGTCAGGCTGAGATTGACAAGCTGATGAACCCCAAGACAAAGAAACAGAATGTTGATAAGCGAGTCGACGACCTGTTAGAAGAAAAAGGTGGATGCTGACGGTATTGAGATTGTAGCTCGCAATTTGTATTGAAGTACCCACAAAGCCCTGTAGATTTTTTGCAGGGCTTTTTTTAATGGAAAGAGCAAAAAGCAGCAAATTCTTGGTTTTTAGATTGGGGCGGCGGGAATCCAAAATACTTAGCCCCACGTTTCACGTGGGGTTTCGTTTAG
>CAYVIT010000196.1:0-4790 GCA_964451425.1 uncultured Pirellulales bacterium | reverse complement strand
CGCGATTTGTCAAAAAATACTCGTTTTTCAGCAAGAATTTGCTGTTTTTTGCTTCCGTAACTCGTCAAATTTGACATCTCCGGAGACATTTTATTGACATGAATTTATCGAAGAATTCTGACGTTTTGCCGGTTATAGTAAGGGTGACCTTCTTGCGCGGCCCGGTATGCTGATTGGCTGGTGGGATCGGCCCGGGCAGGCCGATACCCTTTCATACTACGACGTGAAAAATACACTTGTAAATTGCTCTGCGACGGCTATGATAGTACATAGTGTGGCCTATACGATATTTAGGCCGAAGGGAAACAGCAATTCCCGGAGCAAATGTGCATTTGAAGTTGAAACCATTCAGTTAGGAGGAAAACCCTTATGAGCAACATTACTAACAAAAGCACGTCACGTCGTGAGTTTTTGAAGAACACCGGTCGGATCGCCGCTGCATCAGCTTTTATGGCGGCGGCCGCTCCACGTATGTACGCAGGGCAGAGCAACACTATCAAGGTGGCCTTGATAGGCTGCGGCGGCCGGGGCACCGGCGCAGCCTCGAACGCCCTGTCGGTCAAGAACGGGCCGATGAAACTCGTCGCCATGGGCGACATCTTCGAAAATCGCCTTAACAGCAGTTACAATAATTTGAAGAAAATGCACGCCGACCAGGTGGATGTACCCAAGGATCACCGGTTTCTGGGCTTCGACGCTTACAAAAAAGCGATGGATTGTCTCAGTCCCGGCGATGTCGCAATCTTCACAACGCCTCCGGCATTCCGCTGGGTGCATTTCACCTACGCAATCAAAAAAGGCCTCAATGTTTTTATGGAAAAGCCTGTCACGGTGGACGGCCCAACCAGCCGGCGGATGTTCAAGCTCGCCAAAGAGGCAACAGCGAAGAACCTCAAAGTAGGAGTTGGATTGATGTCCCGTCACAGCCAGGCGCTCAAGCAACTGTTTCAACACATCCAGGACGGCGAAATCGGCGACATCATTCTGCAGCGCGGTTACCGGATGCATGGACCGGCCGCATTCTTCCACTCGCTGCCCAAACCGCCCGGTATCAGCGACCTACTTTACCAAATACAGCGATTCCACAGTTTCATCTGGGCAAGCGGCGGTAACTTCAGCGACTTTAACATCCACATAATCGATCATCTATGCTGGATGAAGAACGCCTGGCCTATCAAGGCCCAGGCTTTGGGCGGTCGCCATTATCGGAAGAGTCCCGAAGGCGTTACTTACGTCGACCAGAATTTCGATACGTACTCAGTGGAATACACGTACGCCGACGGCAGCAAGTTCATCATGGATGGACGCTGCATCGAGGGCTGCACAAACATCTACTCCAGCTACGCCCATGGCACTAAAGGCATCGCTGTCGTCTCCAAGAGCGGTGACTGTGGAATGCCCTCCAGCACTCACAAGGGCCAGAATCCGGAGCGCTCAAACATGCTCTGGCAATCCAAAGTTTCACCGGAGGAGCAGAATCCATATCAGAACGAATGGAACGAGCTGATGGACGCCATCCGCAACGATAAGCCCTACAACGAAACCGAAAGTGGTGTCAATACCAGCCTCGTGACGAGCCTTGGCCGTATGGCCGCACACACCGGCCAGGAAATCACCTACGACGAAATACTCAACTGCGACCACGAGATGGCGCCCGGTCTGGACAAGTTGACGATGGATTCTCCTGCGCCACTGCAGCCCGACGCCGACGGCAGATACCCCGTTCCTCAGCCGGGCATAATTAAAAATCGCGAATACTGAGCCTTCGTTGCGCGTTCCCGGCTGTTGTTGAATAGTTAGACGCTGCAAAGATAATTGAAAACAAAAGGGCTGTGAGCAGGATGCTTACAGCCTTTTTTAGTTGCGGTACCACGGCTTAAACCTGCGGCATGTGAACGGTCGATTGGATGCAATGTGGTTCCCTTGAGCCACTCACTAACCGATATTTGGTCTGCCGAATGTCACAAGAGAGCGCATTGGTCATTGTGACTATGTTGTGGCCTTACCTGTCAACGCCTTCAGTCCTGCTATATATCAGGAACGACTTCAGGGTAAACCTGGCCGGTTGGGCTTATTTTGAATACATAAATTAGCCCCCTCCTCAACCTCGAATAGACGGCATTGCCATATATCGCTTCGATTCCGTGGTTCTTCAACTTGTCCGGATTATTTGCCAAATCCCAGATATTAGACCAGAAAAGCCGCCTCTGCTTTATGGGTAAAACTTCCAGCAAGGCACTGTATCTTTGGGGTTCCGCGCCCGGTTCTTCTATCGCAAAGCCCTGTTCCGGCGCCATTTTCTCTCCGTAAACTCTCCTCCACAAATATAGTGCTTTTGTATTGCCGTCCATTACTATCTTGTCGCCGAACTTCACTATCAGGGCATCAAAGTAAACAATATCACCCTCGATTGTATACTCCTTCTCCAAAATCATCTTCAACTTATCGTCCCTGGCAGTCTCAACGAACTTTATAGTTGTATAAAGCTTCCCATCATTTGGCTCCTGAGCGATTACTTTTGCATACCCTATCTGGTCTTCGTAAGTAAGGTTCGTGATTGCCTGCTTAAGCTGCTTATTATCAGTCAATAACTGGTGTATTGTCATCGCCCTGTAATAAAATCCACGTCCCAGATATGCAGCAATAACAAGACATACCCCGACTGTAATATAAACCAGAGGCTTAATTCTTTTGGCTGTCTGGGCCATCTATATTCTTCTCCTGGACCGACTCATTCGCACGGCCAGAATTTTCGTCTTCGAACTTATCATCGGCACTACCGGCTCATTCTCTAAACTTTTAACTTTTCAGTAAGTTCTAATACGGGGTTTTGAAACCATAGCCCTTCAACAATAAAGACCGAGCTTTTAGTTAAATTATTGACATACTCTTAAACCACTGTTACAATTTCGCCGTTAAATAATCAAGGGAGAGGAATTATGGTGCCAATAAAATATGTCTGACTCGAACACAAACACACAGCCAAAACAAAAGGTCCAAAAGCCGTCAGAGTTGTCCCCCGTCCCTGCCGTGTTACTTCGTTTCCGCAAACCTCTGATAATTCTCGCCCATATACTCGTTTTCACTGCCTCGCTGCTTCTTTCCTTCCTGCTGATTCATAATATGCAACTTAAACGCACATGGTTAGTTTTATATCCCCCTTTGCTTCTTTTCATTCTCATCGTCAAGCTGCCGGTGTTCGGCCTGTTTAAACAATATCGCGGCTGGTGGCGCTATGTCGGCATATCAGACCTGACCGGCATCATGCGGGCTTCACTCGTAAGCACATTCATTATCGTAGTCTTATGGTTCGTAATAGGCTACATCGAACCTATTCGTACACATTTACCGGCAGGCTTGGAGAGACCTCTCGAAGGCATATGTATGGCCGATATGTTCGCCACGATTCTGCTTCTGGCGGGGCTGCGAATGGTAATCCGTTTGTACTTTGAGGAGTTTCGTACAGTCGAAGCCGGCCGATTGAAACGATTTCTCATAGTGGGCGCAGGTGATGCCGGCGAAGAGTTGCTGCGAGCAATTCACCGTAAGCCGGTCGCTGAATATGAAGTTATCGGCTTTATCGATGATAACACCCGCAAACAGGGAACATTCATCCACGGTTTGCCCGTGCTCGGAACTGTCGAAGAGCTGCCCAAAACCTGCGAGGAACGCAACATCGAAGAAATAGCCATCGCAATGCCCTCGGCAAGCCATCAGGAACGAAGACGCGTCGTTCAGGTCTGCAGCGGTACTAAAATACGGTTCCGTACAGTACCTTCGATAATCGATATTGCTTCGGGCAAACTCAGCGTCTCCCAGATTCGAAACGTTGATATTAACGATTTGCTCGGCAGAGAGGCTGTCGAGCTTGACCTGGATTTAATAGAAGCTTTTTTGAAAGATAAAACAATTCTCGTTACCGGTGCCGGCGGCTCAATAGGTTCGGAAATGAGCAGACAGGTTTGTAATTTCAGCCCAAAACTGCTCTTACTCATTGAGCAGGCTGAAAATCCACTCTTTTACATAGAGCGGGAATTACGCACGCAATTTCCGGATATTTCCATAAAAGCGATTGTGTGCAATATTACCGACAAACAACGGGTAGAGGGAATTTTTAAAAAATACAAACCACAGGTTGTCATTCACGCTGCCGCCCACAAACATGTACCTCTTATGGAGCTAAACGCCGGCGAAGCTATCAAGAACAACATTATAGGCACGCAAATCGCCTCTGATGCCGCAAATAATTACGGCATTGCTAATTTTGTGATGATTAGCACGGATAAAGCCGTGAATCCAACCAGCATAATGGGCTCGTCAAAACGAATCGCCGAAATGTATATTCAGGACTTAAGCAGAACCAGCAAAACACATTTTGTAACTGTTCGGTTCGGCAATGTTCTCGATTCCGACGGCTCGGTCGTACCCATCTTCAAAAAGCAAATAGCCAAGGGCGGCCCCGTAACTGTTACACATCCGGAGATGAAACGGTACTTTATGACCATACCGGAAGCAAGCCAGCTCGTCCTGCAGGCGGCATCAATGGGAAAAGGGGGCGAAATCTTTGTGCTTGATATGGGCGAGCCGGTGAAAATTGTGGATTTAGCGAGGGAGCTTATCACGCTGAGCGGTTTCAAGCCCGGCGAAGATATTGAAATAACTTTCACGAATCCCAGACCCGGCGAGAAGCTCTTTGAAGAACTCTCAATAGAAGGCGAAGATATGCAGCGTACAAGGCATCCCAAAATCAGTATATGGAAAAATATCCCGATGGACAGGGACAGACTTCG
>CAYVIT010000195.1:0-4806 GCA_964451425.1 uncultured Pirellulales bacterium | reverse complement strand
CCGAAAAAGTCAAATGAACGTAAATAAAGTATTAACAAAGGATTATGGAAAAAGGACACTTGGTCAACACGGGAAAAACGAACCCAAAACGAACCCAAACGAACCCAATTTCAAAAAGGCCAAAATGAACGTAACGTCTTATATAACAGTGGATTATGAAAATATATCAAATTGGGCAATTTGTGAAAACGAACCCAAAACGAACCCAACTTGTCCGGGCGTAGCCTCTGGCGAAGCCGGATCAAACCCTATTTCAAAGGAGGTCTAATGACTTTGGTAAAAGTACTTGCGCCAACGATTTTAGTCATATTATGTACCGCACCTGTAAACGCCGGACAATTGCCCGCCCGGGCATTATACGAAGCTGTTCTGCCGAATAGTCCAAATAGCAAACAGGTCTCTTCGGTTGAAATAGTCATAGCCCCATCCTCTGCCAGGCCCGCTTGCAACTGGTATCGACTCACAGGGACAAAGGTCAACAAAGAATCGTTTACCATTTGGTTTCTCGCCGATACCAATCCCTTCTCCGCTGCCTCACCGAATAACATTGCCTTCCATCGCTACATTCTGCAGGAACCGAACAACTCGCCTCTGGAATATATCGACCAGCGAACCGGCAGAGCGCTGTTACCATTGTTCCATTTTGTAGAAGAACTTCTTCCCAGAGCTGAAAACGGAACTGAAATCCCGCTGTTTGAGAAAGGCACGTACTTGGGTTATCCTCTCATCCGCAAAAAAGTGCTCGAACCCAACCCCGGCGCGCCGGGAGTCCACCCCCCTTCAGGTATTACCCAACTGTTCTTCCGAAGCGGCCTGATAATCGGAACCAGTCGAAATTTTCGCGATGACGGCAAGGGCCGAAAAAACAGGAAGGAAAACTATAATTATGTTCCGTTTACAAAAGAAGATTACAATGAAATGATTGCAGCCGGTATTAATTACTTCACCGCCAAAGGCAAACAAGTCGACTGGATATGTCGTCAGCCTGTGTTCTACGATGGCTACAGTCCCGCCGTTGCCTTTCCGGAAGAGCTGTATCGCTCAAATTTCCTCGGCCTGCAAATGTTCATCGATGAGCCGGCCTGCCGTCTGGCCGGCAAATACCCACCCGGTGCGCCTCTCGCTAAAGCCGTGGAGATGATACATGAACATATCCGTACAAGAGTCAATAACGTCAATTACCGCAATGTACTCGCTCAAAAAGGGATTCATCTTGGTACATTAAAACTGGCCGAGCCTGCTGTCCCTATATGGGAAACTTATGTCGGCACCAGCTATTATCAGATGGAGGCCAATCCATTCGGTCTCGTGCAGGAATGCCGATGGCGAATTGACCCCAACGCCGACTCTCAACAGATTCTTATGCTGCAGCGAATCAATGAGGATTTTGTGTTGGATATTCCTATTACGACTAAAAATTTATTTATGTGGTTTTATGCACAGATGCGAGGCCCGGCCCGGGCCCTCAACACCAAATGGGGTATGAGTATCTATGGCCAGGCTGAGCCGCATTTGCGTTTTCCTTCGATGAAACTGGCCTACGACCTTGGCGCTGAGTTCATTTGGTTCTGGACCTCCGACCATGACCACCATGTCCCCTACACAGAACAGTTGGCCCTTGCGCGCCAAATTACCGGCTACGCCAAAAGCCATCCCCGGCCGGATTTGAACAAGCTGCGCACAGCAGCCACAACCGCCATCGTTCTTCCCTACGGCTACACACTGCCCACCTGCTGGCAGCTCTTCACGTGGGGCACGCATATTTATCCGCTCAGCCGCAAGAATCGCTTCGGCCTAACGTACAAAGAAGTTCTCAGTCCGGCTATTAAAGAAATTGCACAATGCCTGAAAAACAACATTTCCTACGATGTCGTACCCGCTGGAAAGGCCTTTGACCCTGCTGACTATGACAAGGTCGTATGGATAAGCGAAAAAGGGATGTAAGTATCAAACATCCAACCGGTAAACTTCTATATCGGAAATCCGGGCGCATATTTCTACTATTGCCACTTATATCCGACAATGGGTTTTGCCTTGCTGTCAATCATAAGCGGTTCAACAGGATTCGGCCAGACTCGACAAATCGGTTCGGCAGAACGAGCCCAGCCTTTTTTCCGCATGTCGGCCTTTGTCGAATAAAAACGCTGGCCGGAACTTGTATTTCGATACTCATAAAGCATAACAGTAACAGAAGACTTCTCATCCGGAGCGATAGCATAAAACAACGGCTTGGCGGATTGTCCCTGCACCTGCCGCCGCAGCACAACAATCTGCTTTCCCTTGATTTTGCTTTGCTCGGCAAATATAGGAATCAGACCCTCATAAGCTCTGTCCGGCTCAATGGCAAAAAACGGAATCGATTCGACCATTTCCAGCTTATTGAGGCTTTGAAGACCGTCATACAGGAAATAATCTTTTTTGTCGTTTTTGTCTCGGACCTGATAGACCGCCGCTGGCAAATTAAGACGAGCGTCATCCAGCGACAGCCGGTACATAATCTGATTATAATCATAGCGAGGCGTTGCATTAGCAGCATCACCCGAAAAGGTGAATGAATAGGTACCTTCGAAATAGATTAATCGACCGTTATCCTCATCAAAGTTCGGATGGTGCTTGGGATTGTAGAACGAATATTTATTGTGAGTTACAATCCTTCTGGCGTAGGCCCACGGCCCCACAGGCGTGTCGGCCTCCGAGTACCAGACTTCGCCAAGAAAGGACGGCTCTCCATATTGTTGAACGGCAATCTCCACCCACTTCTGACGGTAGCCATTCCAGGAAACCGTTCCGCCGTGAGGCACGACGGCTTTGCCTGTTTCAATATCATAAAGATGTACAGACTGTCTCTCTTTTCTTAAGGCACTAATAATATCCGGCCTGCGTGATAAGTCATCGCCGATTAAATCGGATGTTGATATCCATCTGCAAACCTTGTTTTCGTCCGGCGACCTAAGCTGTTTTAGCCCGCCGCCGCTTTTGGCCAGGCAGGTAAATACCTGATAGGCATTCGGGTCCATAATATCGTCCCAGTCGGCCTTGACTCTCATCCTTACAGCCAGAGGGAAAGGCGTCGCAAAGTAGTACCAGTTGTCACCTTCGGCTTGAACGCGAATAGGATGTCCGAGGTCGGGATACAGCAGAAAGTCCACACCTCCACGGATTACTCGCTGAAAAGAATTCGTCTTATCATCAAAAACCATAATCCCTCGTTCATAAGCCTCGCCGAGACTTTTCATACGCGCGTATTTTGCAACCAGCCGTTCATTGCCTTTTTTATCTTTCACCATCAAAAAACTTTCGGCCCAGATCATTCCCGGCTCGCGAAATTTACACATTGGTTTGCTGAAACCCGTCTCGTCGACAAAGTACGTAAGATTTATTCCAACGTTCGGGTCAAGCCCGCCCGGACCGGGCAAATCGGATACTGCCCCGGCCATGCCGAAATGCCCAAGAGGATATGACGGTTTGCCGGTATCTCCCCAGAACCAATACAACCGCCCACGATAAATGCAGGTATATACCGAATCCTGACCTGTAACCTGACCATTCAAAAGCGGGCATTTCACCGGCACAGAATGGCCGGTTAGAATACTATCACGATAAATTCCCTGGCCGGTATTCCGGTAGAGCCTCTCTGCAATGTTGATTCGTTTTATCTTCAGAATAGTATCCCCCCCCGATGTCACGTCAAGAATTCTCCCCCGAAAACCAAAACCATCCTTTGGAAATTCATAGCCGTGGCTTTCAACATAAAAAAATACCTTCTGATTCATCAATCCCGGCTCATAGAACGCAACAATTCCACCGCTGTCGGTGAAATAACGTACATTGTTGACCGTTCGAAGCTCGATAAGTGGTACGCCGCGACCAGTTTGCTCATCGATGACCTGAATCTTGAAGTACTTAGCAGGAGAATCTAAATCCGCAGCAGCCCTTTCGCTGGAAGCAGTGAGCAGACCTGAGTTTCCCTGATTAGTTACAAAAAACAAAAAAAGAAACAACAATCGCAATTCGCAAACCATTTTGAGTTTCATAATCTTCCCTTTTTAATTTGTCGTTTACATATTTTCTTCTATCACCAATGATACCACCTGCCAAAGGCAATTAACAGTAAACCTCTCAAAATTCGGCAACCACCTTGACGGGCCACGGGTCATCGAGCCGCATCCATCCGCCGCTGCCGTTGTTTGGCCACACGCTGCCCCACCATTCAAGTCTCAGCGATTCAGCGATGCCTTTATCAATACCCGAAATAATAACTTCATAAATGTCACGCGGCTCATCCCATTGCCGGCCGATATACTTATCGCCTGATATCTGCCTGCCAAAGTCGGCAATATTCACCATCTCTCCGACAACAGTGTCCTCCGGCGATATCTGTTCAGCGTACAAATCGGCCGATACCCAAAACATATCCAGGGGCATCCATAATACTAAAAATAATAATGATATATAACATCTCATAATGCCCATTCCTCCGGTATGCATAACTTCGTATCTTTCGGTTTGCGGCTGCTCACAACAGGCTGCTGGGAAACCGCTAAAAACGGAATTTCAGCCGAGTGCCAAGAATATTGGTATCATTCCAGTCCCCGGAAGACCTGCTCGATTGCCAGAGGTAAAAGACCTCGCCTGTCAAATTTCCCAATACTTTAAAGCAAACTCCCGCATAAATACGGTTCCTGGAAATATTATCATCGGCTCTCCTCTCGACAAAAAAGTAAAAATCACTTAACTGGTGACTGGTAAATAGTAACTGGTGAATGGTAACTGGTAAATTACCAATAACCAATTACCAATAACCAA
>CAYVIT010000194.1:0-4821 GCA_964451425.1 uncultured Pirellulales bacterium | reverse complement strand
GAACTGCATAGTCATACAATCTCTCGAAGATAGGGCAATCCCCCGTGCCGAGTCCCATATCGAATGCCTCTGCATCCCAACGTCGCGGACTGGCTTTTTTTAATGCGTGCAGATAACGGGCCGAGTGGAATTTCTTTAGAACGATTCTATCCACGGGAACAGGCGCTGCTTCGCTCCTGCCGCCGCCGGACAGCAGGCCCATAGAACTTACAATCTCTCGTGTTTTTTTAGGCCGGATTGTATTAAACGGATGCTCCGGCGGATAACTATACTTTTCCAATTCCGGCGAATAAATAAAAACAGCCTTTCTCGTTACCAAACTTGCTTCTACCTTTCTTGTCTAACCAAATACTCTTTCTAAACCAACATGTTTCCAAAAAGGAAATATCTTATTCTATACCTTGTACTATTGCAAAGCTTTCCGGCACCATATCAGGTCTTCAGTATCAAAGATACACAATTTGAATTTGGGCAGCGTAAAAAATGAGGTTATAAACTAATAACTGGAGACTAAAGTCTCGTGTCTTGAATTTCTACGGTTTATTTTCTCAGGGCTGGTATGTCCGGCTCGATGTGAACGGTAATATTAACCGGGCGGTTTATCTGCTCATCGAGTGTCTCCTCTAAATCTTCCGATATCTGGTGGGCATCAGCTATACTCAAATCCGGGTCAACAAGAATGTGAAAGTCGAGAAAGACTTCTCTGCCGACCTTTCGTGTTCGCAGCTTATGCCATTGTCGTATGGAAGAGTTGTCATTGATTATATTTTTTATATGCTCAACTGTATCTGAATCAACCGCACTTTCCGTCAGCTCACGCAGGCAATCGCCAATCACCCTGATTCCCACCCAGACAATCATCAGGCCGACGGCAATGGCTGCAACCTGGTCGCCATGACCGAATCCGAATTCCAGCAATATAAAGCCTATGGCAACGGCCACCGAACTGAGAGCATCACTGCGATGATGCCAGGCATTGGCATAAAGTGCGGTGCTATGAGACTGGACAGCGATTTTTTTTGTGGCTTTGTAAAGCCACTCTTTGGCCGCAATTGACACTATCGCGGCTATGAGAACTCCGATTTTAGGAGTGGTAATTTCGTCTCTGGCTATGGCCATTGTAGCATAATAAACCATTACGCCACCCACAAGAATCAAAATCAAAGCAATTAAAGCGGCAGAAAAAGTCTCCGCCCGTCCATGGCCGTAGGGGTGACTCTGGTCGGGCGCCTTCGATCCCAGTCGCAGACCCAGCAGAACGGCTACATCAGTGGCTAAATCCGAAAGTGAGTGGACCCCATCAGCTACCAACGCCAGAGAAGCAGCAAAAAAACCAATGACAATCTTGATAACTGCCAGAATGATATTTACAACCATGCCAAGATACGTAATCGATTTTATTTGTTCGCCGGCAATTCTCTTTTTGTCAGTGTTCATGTGGTGCTCAGCTTAAGATATTCCTGCGGATATTCGAAACCGTATCGATATATTTTTGAGCGGTATATTTGTCCTTTGCCTCGACTATAACTCTCATCACCGGCTCTGTATTGCTGGCCCTCAAGTGCAGCCAGCCATCGTCAAAATCGAACCGGCAGCCGTCGGTAGTATCGAGCTTCGCATCAGCAAAAGTTTCTTTTGCCGAATCCAGGATTTGCTGAGCTTGTGATTTGTCTGCAGTAAATTTGTCTTTGCTCATATAATAACCGCCAATTTCACCGACCAATTCACTTATAGTTTTCCCTGTCTCTGCCATTAATTGCAGCACAAGAGCAATACCCACAAGGCTGTCGCGGATGGGGCTTACCCGCAAATCAATCACACCGCCGTTGCCTTCCCCACCGATGATGCAATTGTGTTCGAGCATTGCTTTCGCGACATTGGCTTCGCCGACGGGAGTGCGGATAACCTGGCCGCCGGCCTCTTCGGCAACGTCGTCGAGCATTCTGGAGGTTGAAAGATTCGTTGCCGCCTTGCCGGTTTTCCTGCTAAAAATATACTTCGCCGCCAAAGCAAGGGTATACTCTTCACCAATATAAGTTCCGGTTTCGTCAACGATTGCCAATCTGTCAGCATCGGGGTCCTGGGCAAAACCGATGTCAGCCCGCCCGGTTTTTACTGCTTCACAAAGACCGGTCAAGTTCTCAGCAGTGGGTTCAGGAAGATGAGCAAAGACACCGGTGGGTTCATCATTTATCGCAGAAACCACACAGCCAAGTTCGGCGAGCAGTATTTTCGTTACCCTTCCCCCTGCTCCGTTGACACTGTCCAAAACGACGTTGAATTTTTTTGCGCCGATTGCCTCTTTGTCAACAATCGCCAAAACCTTAGTGATGTGAACGGTATCAGTCTGTTCATTTGAAGCTACCCGGCCACAATCTTGCGCATCGACAAGAGCAAAATGTTTATCGAAAAAACATTGCTTGATTTGCTCTGCTGCGTCGGGCGGTGGAGCCATGCTGTTGTCGAGTAGCAATTTGATACCGTTGTACTGGGATGGATTGTGCGAAGCGGTAACAACCACCCCGCCGCTGCAGCCAAGCTCACTTACCATAATGCCTACGCCAGGGGTGGTTACAAGCCCTAAATCAATTACGCCGACTCCGACTTTACATAATCCTTCTGTGACGGCAAATTTCAACATTTCACCACTTGGTCGAGAATCCCTGCCGACGCACACCGATAATTTTTCCTTTTTGCCGGCGTGTTTGTTTTCTAAGAATGTACCAAAGGCACAGCCGTATTCTTCGGCAACAGAAGCAGTGAGGTTCTCGCCAACGATGCCTCTCAAACCGCTGATACTTATTATTAACTGTTCAGCCATACCAAAAGCTCTCTTCGCTGCTCCCCCAATGAGTATCGAGAATCGAGAATCAGTCCAGCTTGCAGACGTAAATTTCGTTCACAAAGTCAAGTTTGCCAAGCTCTTCAAACGCTTTTTTGGCGGGCTCTTTGTCGAGACTGACGGCAAGAATAGCTTTTTGTTCCGCTGGTTTTTGTCCTACGCCCATCGTGCAGATATTGATATTATGCCTGCCGCAAACAGTTCCGACGGAACCAATGACGCCGGGTTTGTCGTCGTTAAAAATGACAAGGACCGCCCCTTGCGGAGTCATTTCCACGTTGAAGCCGTCAATTTCGATAATTCGCAGCAGCGTCTCGCCGAAGACCGAGCCGGTCACAGTCCGTGTTACCTTATCGGTAATGACTTTTGCGCTGAAACTTGCGGCCACATCCTTGGCCATTATATTTTTTGTCTCATCGATACTTATGCCGCGTTCTTTTGCCAGGACGGGGACATTGACAATATTCAGGGGCATTTCAAAATGCCTCTGCAGCAAGCCTATTGCAAAGTTCAGGGTAACCGGTTCGACAGCCATCTCGGCAATAGAGCCCCGATAATGGACCTCGACGTTCTTGATATGGCCCGGCGTAATAGTGCTGACGAGTGTACCTATTCGACGGGCAAGCTCGGCATACCGACTCACAATCGGCGGTACGACTCCTGCAGTAGATGGAGCGTTAAGAGCGTTCCTGACCGGGCCGCCCTTGAGTGCATCAACAAGAATCTGCGCTGCTTCAACAGCAACGTCGATTTGAGCTTCTTCAGTGCTGGCACCTAAATGGGGCGTAACAAGGCAATTTTCAAACTCGGTAAAACGTGTATTTCCCGGCGGCTCCGAAGGAAAAACATCCAGAGCGGCGCCGGCAATACGCTTTTCGGCAAGTGCATTATACAAAGCGTCCTCGTTGATAATTCCGCCGCGGGCGCAGTTGACCAATCTGACGGTGGGTTTCATCATTTTCATCTGTTCTGCATCAATCATATTCAGAGTTTGCTCATTCCTCGGCACGTGGACTGTAATATAATCCGCTTCTTTGTAGACTCTTTCAAGGCTGTCGGCTACTTCAAGACCGAATTTTTCCGCATCGGTGGGCGCGGCAAATGGGTCATAACCGAGGACCTTCATATTGAATCCCTTTGCCATTTCCGCAACAGCCATACCGATTCTGCCAAGACCTATCACACCGAGCACCTTGTTATTCAACTGGCTGCCCATATATTTCTTTCTGTCCCAGGCGCCGGCTTTCAGGCTGTTGCAGGCCGGGACAACACTTCGGCTCATCGACAGAATCAAAGCCATTGTGTGTTCAGCGGCACTGAGAGTATTGCCGCCGGGCGTATTCATAACCAGGATTCCTTTTCTGGTGGCTTCCGGGACGTCGATATTATCCACACCTACGCCCGCTCGTGCGATTGCCTTTAGCTTGCCGGGTTCGGCTAAGACTTTGGCTGTAACCTTTGTGCCGCTTCGGATTATCAGCCCATCGTGTTCACCGATAATCCTGGCCAATTCATCTTCGCCAATACCGGTTTTAACTACTGCTTCAACACCATCAGTTGATTTAAGTAAATCGATACCCTCCTTCGCAAGTTTGTCTGTAATCAGAACCTTAATCATTACGAATCTCCAAACATCATTTCGTTTAGCCCTCAGGTTTATCCTGGGGGTCCCTTTAATATAGATTCAAATTTCGCCTTTGTATTTTAACCCGGCTTGTCAAAATTGGCAAGCCCAGAAAAGTTACGCAGGCTTGTTGTTTTATCTGTGGATTACTTTTCCGGTTAGCCCCGCCATCACTATGGCGGGGTTGTTAGCCCCTTGCACCGCAAGGGGTTCCTTTTTCGCCTGCCGTTTTACGGCAGGTTTTGTTTAGCCCCCAAATTTATTTCGGGGGTTCTCTTATACCGCAAATTTATTTTCGGGTATGTTTAGATAATATGTAGGCCATCCTTTCAACGGTTATGATATGTAGTTGTTC
>CAYVIT010000193.1:0-4889 GCA_964451425.1 uncultured Pirellulales bacterium | reverse complement strand
GTCAGAAGTCAGAAGTCAGAAGTCAGAGGTCAGAAGTCAGATGTTACATCTGTCTTTTATATTTCGAGATTTTTTGTGGATATACCGCCGGCTTGCCATTTCCATTCGGCAGGGTAGAGGATGGACTCGGGCTTGATGTTAAATTTTCCGCGCAGCCCTTTAACCAGCGCCGCTGTTGTTTTTATCTGCTGCCTTGTTGGAGGAGCAGTATCTTTGTCGGCTATTACACAGATGAATATAGTCTGTCCCGTACTTGTGTCTTGAGGCTCAGGGCTTAGCCAGCTCCGGGTTACCGGCTGTTGCCTTTGCCATTTTTCGGTTTGCTGTATTTGGCCGTCGCTGCCGCCGATCCCGTTACATATAATATAATGGCAGTTAATATCTTCAGGAACAGCCAGACCGCTTAAAAAAGCTAACTGCTGAATATTGCCCGACGTTGTTTGGCTATAGTAAATCTCGATGCTTTTCCATACACCGGCCGGCTGGGCCGCGGGAGTCAAAATTGCTTCTTCGGCGGAAACGACTCTTGTATAGCGCCAAAGACAAAATGCACCGGCGGAAGGGGGGTTGTTACCTAAGGCATGTAAGATTATGACTCCGACCGTCATTGATACAGCCAGCGCTGCAAAAACTTTCGCCTCTCTTGACTGAACTAACATAGACGGCCCTCATTTGTTTTCTCATTCGGCACAATACTACCAGGAGGCGTTAACCTTTATAAGGATTGAGCCTCCACTGTCAGACCTAATACTATCGCTATCGGCTGTTTCAAAAAACCGCTTTACGCATCATCCGTCCACGCACACCTTTACGGAAATTGTTTCCCGACTATGGTGTTTTTATAGGAGTTGGGTGATTTGCACGTCCTATATAAACAGGGCGTTTGTCTGAAATGAATTATTGAATATCAAATAATGAGCATCACGTCTGTATTCGTTTTTACATTCTCTTATAGCGTGGTCCGCCGCCGCCTTCGGGGGCAGTCCATCTGATATTGTCAAACGGACACTTCCTCTGGCAGGTCTTGCAGTGCAGACAGTTCGACGGATTGGCCGGCTCAACTTCATCGTGAATGGTCTCGTATACCCCCGCCGGACAGAACGTAATACACGGGCTGCCGAACATCGGCGTACATTTGCTCCTGCAAATCTCGGAATCAATAATCGTCAGGTGTGACGGCTGCTCTTCGCGATGTTCGGTGGCAGCAACGGCCGTGAATGTATCTTTGTCAAAGTTCTGATTTGGCTTGAGCCGATATCGGGCGATTGTCATCGCTTCGAAGTCTTTCTCTGTATCGAATTTCGGCAGCAGTCCACCAAATATGGAAAGAGGCATCCCCTGCAAAGGCCCGAACTTGGCCACAGTTTGCCTGAAGTTTTTCGCCGACTCCATCTCTTTGCCAACAGCAGATTTGTCAATCAGCTCGGTATATCTGACTGCTGCTGATTCAGGATTTTCCAGGTTTTCAACAATCGCATCCGCCGCTATCATTCCCGAATCGATAGCGTTGTGCAGGCCTTTGATTTTGAGCATGTTTACAAAGCCGGCGCTGTCACCGAGTATGAGCACATTTGCTTTGCCGATTGAGCCGGTCTGCGGCTCTCTGGGAACAGCGCGGAATCCTGCTTCGGGAATCATTTTTGCCCCGGCCTCTACAACCGTACCGCCTTCGATGAACTGCTTTATAAAGCTGTGATTCTTGAAATTCGTAAGCGCATCCTGCGGATTAAAGTCGCAGTATTTCCAGTCCGCCCCGACAATCATCCCCACGGCAATATGCTCATCCTCCACCGGATAGCAGATACCGCCGCCGAACATACCGGGGCCTACAAAAGGCGTCCAGATAGGATAGCCCATCGCGTGAATAACACGGTCGTCGCCGAATTTTTTGTACTGCTCACTGCTTACCTGTATAATCTCTTTGACACCCACCGAGTAAAGCTGGGGTGATTTTCTCTGCAGGCCCGCCTTTTCTATAAATTTTTCCGTCAAAAGCCCGTCGCATCCTTCAGCCAGTACGACGAAGCTGGAGTTGATAACTTCGCCCTCCACGAAGTTAGGCTGCTTATTACCCTCTCTATCGACACCCTGGTCGACGAGCCTGACGCCCACAGACCTTTCAGCCGACTCATCCAGAATAATATCCGCCGCAGCAAAGCCCGGCAAAACCTCTACGCCAACGTCTTTCGCAATCTGAACAAGCCACTTCGTCAGCTTGCTTATAGAGACGATATAATCGCCCTCGTGTATCATTTGGCCGAAGTTCAGTCCGAGCCTTTTTGCAAGTTTAATTATAAAGAAAATGTTAAAGGACATCTTCCTGCCCAAAAAGAACATTACATTATCTTTTTTGACTTTTTTGCCTAATACATCTTTGGCGGTGTCGCTGTCCTGCCAGCCTTCGACAGCCGAATCGAGCAGTCTGTGTATGGCATCCTTTTCCAAAACCGCGCCGGAGAGATTATGATTACCCGGCTCAGCGGATTTATCTATAACACAGACGTCAATCTCCGGTTTTTTTGTTTTGAGCTGTATCGCACAGGCCAGACCAGCCGGCCCCGCACCAACTACCAATACTGATACTTTGTTGTACTCGTTATTCTTTGCCACTTCCTATTCCACCTCTAATGCCTGTACTAACTGCGGGATAGCATCCTCGACACTTCCGACAATATAGTAATCGCACTGCTTAAAAATCGGCGCATTCGGGTCGCTGTTAATCGCGACAATAGTGTCGGTGTTTGCTACGCCTATCATGTGTTGAATCGCGCCTGATATACCCAGCGCAATGTACAGTTTTGGCCCTATGGATGTTCCGGTCTGTCCGACCTGGTGTACACGCTCAACAAAGCCCTGCTCGACTGCCGCACGCGAAGCTCCTCTTTCAATCTGAGTATCCAGTCTTTTACTCAGGCCATCACATAGCAGACCAACGAGCCGTTCGTAATTGTCTCTGCTTTGCATACCCTTGCCGCCGCTGACAATCACGTCAGCCTCAAAGTTCACCTCGCCGGTGCCCAGCTCTGTTTTCAGAATTTCCAGACTAACATCGTCTTCCGTGAGTTCGACTTTGTGTTTTATAATTTTTCCTTTTCTCGACTCATCGACGGGCAGTCTCTTCATAACGCCCGGCCTTGCCGTGGCCATCTGAGACTTTGAATTTTTCGTGCAGATAGTAGCCATAACGTTACCGCCGAGAGCCGGCCGGGTCTGAAGCAGAATCCCTATCTGGCCTTTTCGCGAGCTGTCGCGGATATCCAGGCCGGTACAGTCTGCGGTCAATCCACAGCCGACCCTGTATGAAACCATCGGGGCCAGCATTCTGCCCTGTGGTGTGGCCGCAAAAAGAACGATTTGCGGCCAGTAGCTATTTATTGCATCGGCGATAGCTTTGCGATACGCAGTCGGGTCGAATTCGCTGAGCAGTTTATCCTCGATGATGTAAATGTTGTCCGCACCGGCAGTTATCAAGTCCTTTGCCATTGGCTCAATTTCATAGCCGGCCACGGCAACGCCTACTTTAGTCTCCAGAGAGTCCGCAAGCTCGCGCGCCTTTCCGATAAGCTCGAATGTAGCCGGGTGTATCCGGCCTTCGTTGTGTTCAGCCACGCCCCAGACTTCACCGGTATAGCTCGGCTTAGTCAGTTCAAAACCTTTTATCATGTCATCCAACGCCTTCTTGCGGAAATGGCCCTCCGAAACAGCAATAATCTTTTCCCTGCAAGCCTCGTCAATCTGATTTGTATCCGTAATGCGCAGCTCGCTGAGCTTGTCGGCTAAGAATGTATAATTCTCGTTTTCTTTTTTCGTGCCCTCGAAGCCTCTTTCGAATTTGGCCGTTCGCTTACCGGGCAAAACATAACGGCTTGTCCGGGTCTCTTCGCCCTGGGCGTCTTCACCATTACCACTTTTGAAGCTGTCGACAATCAGCCTGGCTAATGATTTGGCATCGTCGACCTTCTCGCACTTTCTGGTGCTTTTGCCGGGTGGAAAAACTCGTATCACACTCGTCTTCGAGCCTGTAACGCCAATATGGCTTGCCTTGATATCATCGCTGCCCCAGCGAATAATCTGTATCTGGTTTGCCTGCCGCGCTTTTGCAAACGTCGCAAACAGCGGAAACTCGTATTTTGCAACTGTTACTACGGCCGGCTTTTTCTTCGCAGCAACTACCTGGCTGCCCCCGCTGATAATACGCGTAAATTCAAAACGCTTGTCTTTGAATTCAGCCTTTGTGACATAAGCGATACAAGGCAGACCCAATTCCTCGGCAATCTGAGGCGGCACCTGAGCAGTGTCACCATCGACCGACTGCATCCCGCTAATCACATAATAATCTTTGCTGCCCTTGAGTATCTCTTTGACTATCCTCCTGACAGCGAAAGCCAGAGGATTTGCCGTTGCGACGGTATCAGCGCCGGCCAGATTCCTGTCGGTCAACAGCACGACCATATCGGCACATCTGCTCAGTGAATAGCGAAGCACTTCCTCCGCCATCGGCGGGCCCATTGTCAAGGCAATGATTTTCCCGGCTTTATCGCTGCTGATTCGCCTCATTTCGTTTGCAAAAGCCAGTGCCTGGGAGTCAAGCTCGTTGATAACGCTGGCCAGCCGGCTGCGAACCAGGGTGCCGGTTTCCACGTCAAACGCATTGTCGGTGATTTGCGTTACGTCAGGTACCTGTTTGACTAATACTATATAGTCACTCATATTTCATATCTCGTATACTGATTAATGTTAAAACATCCTTAATTCTGAATTCTCACGAAACTCCATAAACTTCGGCTTTCCACTTCACTGTAACCGTGCCCGTTTATATTTAGCCGATAACCAAACAATAATAAAGTCCAGCATTATACAATTGTTCGAGATTTTTTCAAATAATATAT
>CAYVIT010000192.1:0-4905 GCA_964451425.1 uncultured Pirellulales bacterium | reverse complement strand
TCCAAATCGTAGTAGTCTCTATATTCGCTGTCAAAGATATGGATTACAACATCGACAAAATCGAGCAATATCCAGCGTGCCTGCTCATAGCCGGCCCGGCCGAAACGCTGCTGTCCTGTTTCTTTTGCCGACTCGCATATTTCATTGGCGACTGCCCGCATTTGCCTGTCGCTCGTTCCGGTGGCGATTACAAAATAATCAGTGGCAGGCGATTTGCCCTTCAAGTCCAGAACCACAATGTTACTGCAATGTCGTTCGGCTGCAATCTTCGCAGCAGCCAGAGCAAAGGCCCTTGATTTTTCGTTTACCCTCTTTGCCAAATTACAACCTAATCCCTTGTGGTTCGAGTCACCAGTTACGAATCATTTGCCGAGGCCAAGCCAACCACTGATAACAGGAGCAAATTTGACTACAACACCCGAAAAGACTACGCTGACCATCGTCATTAGTTTTATAAGAATGTTCAAGCTTGGTCCGGAAGTATCCTTGAACGGGTCGCCGACCGTATCACAAACTACAGCAGCCTTGTGTTCCTCCGAGCCTTTGCCGCCGAAAGCACCTTTCTCGATATATTTTTTTGCGTTGTCCCAGGCCCCGCCGGCGTTATTGAGTGTAATTGCCAGAACAAAACCGCAGCTCAATCCCGCCGCCAGAAGCCCCATCACACCCGCCACACCAAGAAACAGGCCTGTCAGAACAGGCACAATAATTGCCAACAGCGAAGGCAAAATCATCTCTTTCTGAGCACCACGCGTGGAAATCGTAACGCATCTGGCATAATCAGGCTCTCCGGTTCCTTCCATAATGCCGGCGATTTCCCTGAACTGACGCCTCACCTCATTGACCATAGCCCCTGCCGCCCTGCCGACCGCTTTCATCGTCATTGCACAGAATACAAACGCCATCATAGCGCCAATAAAGAGGCCGCAGATTAATTTCGGATTCATAATATGCAGCTCATAAGCGTTAACGAAGTCCATAATTTGGGCGGCCTTGGCATTGATAGCGCCGGTTATATCCCCGGCAGAAAACGTCGTATTACCAACCCGAAATATTCCATCGGTGCTCTCCGATGCCAGTCGTGCAATCCATATCTTGATTTCCTCGATATAGGCAGCCAGTAATGCCATCGCCGTCAGAGCCGCCGAGCCTATTGCAAAGCCCTTGCCGGTCGCCGCTGTGGTATTACCGAGGGCATCGAGTGCATCGGTTCGCTTTCTTACCTCTTCGCCCAGGCCGCTCATTTCAGCGTTGCCGCCTGCATTATCAGCTATTGGCCCGTAAGCGTCGGTCGCCAGGGTAATGCCCAATGTGGAAAGCATTCCAACGGCGGCAAAACCGATGCCGTAAAGGCCCATTGACATATTCGAAAAGCCGCCGGCAAAGCCAAACGCACATAGGATGCCAAGGACTATTGTTATTACCGGCAGCCCGGCTGAGTACATACCCGTTGCGAAGCCCTCAATGATTGTCGTCGCCGCTCCCATTTTTGTCTGTTCGGCGATACCCCGTGTCGGCCCATAACTGTCGGATGTGTAATACTCCGTAAATTGGCCTATAAGAACGCCGGCAATCAGGCCCGAAATAACCGAGCCGAAAACACCCCAGGTAATCCACTCAGCCCAGGCCAAGCCCGCAACCGCAAAAATAATCAGCACCGAGCTTCCAAGAGTTCCAAACAACAATGCCCGCAGCAAATTCTTCTGACTGGCATCCTCTTTACAGCGAACCATAAAGATACCTAAAATCGAAAGTATAATACCCATGCCGGCAACAAGCATCGGTGCAAGAACGGCCTTGAGTACGTTCTCGCCTGACATCGTCAAAGCCGCCCCGAGTGCAGCCGTCGCCAAGATTGAGCCACAATAGCTTTCATATAAGTCAGCGCCCATACCCGCTACGTCTCCGACATTATCACCAACGTTATCAGCGATTGTAGCCGGATTTCTTGGGTCATCTTCCGGGATGCCGGCTTCGACTTTGCCGACCAGGTCTGCCCCGACATCTGCCGCTTTGGTAAAGATTCCGCCGCCAACACGGGCAAACAGCGCCTGTGTCGAAGCACCCATCCCGAAAGTAATCATTGTTGTGGTGATTTCAACAAGTTTGTCTTCATGGCCCATCCCTGCCTTGACCAGGGTCAGGCCGAGAAAGCCAAGGCCATCTCTCATATGTTCAACGGTATAAACCAGCTTATCGAGGACCAGATACCACAGCGAGATGTCCAGCAGACCGAATCCCACTACCACAAGGCCCATAACAGCACCGCTGCGAAAGGCAACCTTTAGGCCGCGATTCAGGCTCTCACTGGCACCCTGGGCCGTCCGGGCCGAGGCGTTCGTTGCGGTCTTCATACCCAAAAAACCGCACAGACCGCTGAAAAACCCGCCGGTCAGAAACGCCACCGGAACGAATGGGTTCTGAACACCTAAGTAAGCACAAGCTCCTAAGATAATCAGCAAAATAAGAAACACCAGCGACACCACACTGTATTGTCTGAAAAGATACGCATACGCCCCTTCACGTACGTGCTGAGCAATCTTTTTCATTTTTTCAGTGCCTTCAGACTCAGCCATCACCTTCTTGTAGAAATACCACGCAAAGGCCAGTGCTAACAGTGCAGCTATAGGGGCGATTGCCCAGCTTAGCGGTGTTTTAACTATCTCAGACGCTCCGGATCCCTCGGCCGCCATCGCCGATGCGCTAAAACCGAATACGGACACCACAAAGATACCGATGTTCTCAAGAATCTTCACTTTTACAATCCTTTCCAAGTTTAACTATAGATTTCTACCGAAATAACATATACGAGATAGGCTGAAGTTTACCCAAATAGAGTTGCTTTTCAAATGTTTTATAACAGGAACCCAAATAAAAAAAAGAGCATAAAAGTGCTTGCGCCCGATTATGTATGATAATCCGCATTTATTTTGACGTATTCGGCGCTCAAGTCGCAGCCGTAGCAAAAATCGCTGCTCTTACCCACACCCAAATCAACTGTTATCGTATGCTCGGTCTGTGAGATAATCCTGCTGGCCTTTTTTGCGTCAAATTTTCTCGCCCTGCCATTCTTAAAAACGGTTATATCGCCTAATTTGCAGGAGAGCTTACCTGGATTCAATTTTACACCGACCGAGCCGACCGCACAGATAATCCTGCCCCAGTTCGGATCGCCGCCTCGCACAGCACATTTGACCAGTGGATAATCAGCTACCGCCCTGGCGGCCTTGGTCGCATCGGCCTTTGTAGCTGCCCCTTTAACAACGACCTTGAACATCCGCGTCGCCCCTTCGGCATCAAGAGCCATCTGCCTGGCCAAATCTTCACACACCTCCGCCAGGGCTTTGGCAAATCTCTTGTATCGTGGGCACTGACTCACTATAGGCCTATTACCCGCCAGTCCGGAGGCAAGGATTATCGCAGTATCATTGGTGCTTTGATGGCCGTCAACAGTCAGCTTATTCAGCGAATTACCGATAGCGGCCTTCAAAGCCTTGCCTAACAATGGCTTGCTTATAGCCGCATCGGTGGTAATAAAACAAAGTGTCGTTGCCATATTCGGGGCAATCATACCAGCTCCCTTGACTGCGCCCGCTATGGTAATTTTTTTGCCGGAAATTTCGAGTCGACGCACCGCCTGTTTCGGCTTGGTATCGGTTGTCATTATCGCCTTTGCAAAATCCAGACCCGCCGAAGCAGAAGCTGAAAGTTTCGCTGACGCCTTTGAAATACCTTTCGTGATTTTACCCATCGGTAACTGCTCTCCGATAATACCCGTGGATGCTACAAGGACATCTCGTATTGCGTATTGCGTATTGCGTATTGCGTCCCTATTGTCATTGCGAGCAAAGCGAAGCAATCTCGTATCTCGAATTTTGCTCAACGAAATTGCCGTTTCACTGCACATCTTTATCGCGTTCTTAATTCCAACCTGACCGGTGCATGTATTGGCATTTCCGGAATTGACAACAACCGCTGATATACTGGCACTTTTGATATGCTCTTTGCTTACCTGAACCGCTGCTGATGTGATTTTATTGGTCGTAAAGACCGCCGCCGCCTTTGCGCCGGTTGGACAAACAATCAGCCCCAAATCAGCCTTGCCCGATTTCTTAACCCCACAGCGCACCCCCGCCGCCAAAAACCCTTTAGGTGCTGTAATAGTATTATTTACCATCTTGTGCCTCGTTGAAGAATAGTTATATTTCTCGACCGCGGATCTTTGATAGTTTTCGTTGCATTGCCGAGTTTTCCTACAATCGCCATATCCCTGAAATCAGCCATTGGGTCGTAGAATTTCTTTTTCAAATCTACAATGTTGACCATCAAGCCTGCACGGTTTTGTTTGAGTTGCTTTACAATCCTGCCGTCCGGCTGGATAAAACACGATGGGTACGGCGAATAATACCCGCTCGAATTGGACATACTAATCCAAAAATGGTTCGTTGCCGCCCTACACTGCATCGTCTGCCGCATAATATGAGTATGCACGCTTGGCCCTTTCTGCCGGGCATTATAGAACGACTGGAAAATGCAGTTGACCTTTTGCTTATATAATTCTCTGTAAATTTCCGGAAACCGCAAATCAAAACATATTAGCAGTGAGCATTTTATCCCATTGATGGTAAAAGTCACAAACCTATTGCCCGGCGTAAGACGACGCAAATCGCTTTTCGTACAAAATCTCTTGTCGTACCGGTCAACAATCCTGCCCTTGGGACTTATTACATATAGACTATTGTACGGCCTGTGCGGCTCGGCCTGCCCCCGAACGTTTTTATTGGGGGTCAATCGGTGCGTACTGCCCAGAACAACCCAAAGGCCGAGTGTGGCCGCAAGAGCCATAATCTTTTCTGTCTCTTCTCTAAGCAGCCCCCAGTCGTACCCGTCGAAGTTTGGAAAGTC
>CAYVIT010000191.1:0-4941 GCA_964451425.1 uncultured Pirellulales bacterium | reverse complement strand
GGCGAAGCTTTGCTTGCCAGCCACGAAGTACCGGCGATAATGACTGAACCTGCCTTTATAAATTTCTTCATGAATTTTCTGCGTGTCATCTTTCGACTCCTTTTATTCGCTCAAGATGACCCTGAGCGAAGTCGAATGGGTCATTTCCACACTCCGTATATCTCTTTATTGCAATCCGGGCAACATCCTTTTTTCAGCCTGTTTTGCAGGATGGTGTAGCCCTTGCGTTCGATGAGTAGATTTTTGCAGCCGGGACAGTATGTGTTCTCACCCTCTTTGCTGCGAACATTTCCAATATAGACATAGTCCAGCCCTTCGCTGATTGCAATTTCACGGGCCGTCTCCAGTGTCTGCAGCGAAGTCGACGGCAGATGTTTCATCTTGTACTGAGGGTAAAATCCCGAAAAATGTAAAGGTGTATCGCTGCCGAGATTTGCTCTAATCCATCGAGCCAGCTCACGTATCTGCTCCGGCTTATCATTCAATGTGGGAATAACCAGGTTCGTAACTTCAACTAATACGCCGCTTGCCTTGGCCAAAACCAGGGCATTCTGGATTGGCTTCAGTGTCCCCGAACAGATGCGCCGGTAGAGGTCATCAGAAATGAATTTCAAATCAATGTTCGCGGCATCGACATATTCAAGAAGTTTTTTCCAGGGCGCGGCATTTATGTAACCTGCCGTTACGAGCACGTTGCGTATTCCCTTGTCCCTTGCAAGTTTTGACGAATCATAAGTATACTCAAAGTAAACGATAGGGTCCGTGTAGGTATATGCGATTGAAGGGCAGCGGTTTTGCTTGGCCAAATCCACAATTTTTTGAGGGGGGCATAATACAGCCCGACTATCTTCCGGATTGGCTTGTGATATTTCCCAGTTCTGGCAATTGAGGCAGTGCAGATTACAACCGACCGTTGCAATTGAAAGAATACCCGTACCCGGCAGAAAGTGGAAAAGAGGCTTCTTTTCGATTGGGTCAATATTAATCGAGCAGGGATATCCATAAACAACGGTTCGAAGCACACCGTCGATATTGATTCTCACCCGGCACTCGCCACTCTGGCCGGGTTCTATTAAGCACATTTTTGGACATAGTTCGCACTGAATTGTCAAATTAAACCTCACTTACTGCGCATTTCACGAGGTCTTTGCTATAGCCTTGTATAATCTTTACGCCGTAACCTGTTTTACAAAGCAATAGGGGCGAATACATGCCTGTAATTATACTAAATTCCTTATAAATTTGATAGCTTTGGAACGCTGATTGTCAGTTTCAAGAAATCCCGATTTTCTATAAGCCGCAAAATAGCAACCTAATTATCTATGTGGGTGGAGAAGCCGGGGTATATGCAGGCCTCCACACGTTCAGCGGATTCTTTGATTCTTTCCTGAGAATTAAAGGTTTTTCCGGCTGTTCAGCCAGACTGCTTGCTGTGGGTATTATTGAAAGGATTTTTGCTTCGGACAGTCAAAATGATATAGTTTGCCCTAAATTTTCTTGCCATCTCGGCCGTTAGAATGTAAAGTAAAAGTGCTCAGGGCAGGTAGCTCAGTTGGTAGAGCAACGGACTGAAAATCCGTGTGTCGGCGGTTCAAATCCGCCCCTGCCCATTTTTACATCTTCTTTCTCTATATGTATTTATATAAAGCTCAACTTCTAAAATTCTCCTATTTCTCTCTTCAAAATGGCTGAATGCGTCCAGAATGCGTCCACTTTGTTTCACTGCTCAGTTATAGGGCAGTTGGGCTATCATGGCGAATTGGATGGCTTACAGTAATTTGCTCGACTATATCATTTAAGGATTGGAAAAATACCATTTGAACCATAAGAAAACGGGTAATCACGTGGTCAAACTGATTGAAAACGCTGCACTTTTGTGGTATGTTGAGGATGATGCTCCGGCGCACAGATGAGGTTGGCGCCGGTGGAATACCTACGAAAGCCGATTTGGAAGGAGAAAACTAATGGATAAGACACTGAGTATCATTCTGACGATCTTTCTTACTGCGGGAATAATCGGGGCCAATGTGCAAGAGGACATCCTGATTGCCGATTTCGAGGGTAAGACCTACGGCAGCTGGAAAGTGGAGGGCGAGGCGTTCGGGCCGGGACCTGCCCGTGGGACGCTGTCCGGCCAGATGAATGTCAGCGGCTTTGAAGGCAAGGGCTTGGTCAATACATATTACAAAGGGGACGACACAACGGGGACGCTCACATCACCGCCGTTCGAGATTCAGCGTAAGTACATCAACTTCCTCATCGGCGGAGGCATGCATCCGGGTAAGGTGTGCATCAATCTTCTGCTGGATGGCAAAGTCGCCCGGACCGCCACGGGCCCTAATGATCGACCCGGCGGCAGCGAAGCATTAAACTGGGCCGGTTGGGACGTCTCGGACCTGATGGACAAGAAGGTCTGCATTCAGATTGTCGATCAGCAGAAGGGAGGATGGGGACACATCAACATCGATCACATCTTTCAGAGCAATAAGAAAGTGGCGGTGGAGAAGAAACGTACGATGCGGTTTACAAAGCGGTATCTGAATCTGCCGGTCAAGCATGGCGCAGCCAGACGACGGATGGATGTATTGATCGATGGAAAGATCGTACGTCAGTTCGAGATTGAACTGGCCGATGAAAAACCTGACTATTGGGTCTTTTTGGATATCGCTCCCTTCCGCGGGAAACAGGCCGAACTGCGGGTCAACTCACTTGGACGCAAATCTCAGGCGTTCAAGCTGATTTATCAGGACAATGCGATAAAAGAGGCCGAGACCTTCTATCGCGAGAAGAACCGGCAGCAGTTCCATTTCTCATCGCAGCGAGGCTGGAACAACGACACCAACGGAATGGTGTACTACGATGGTGAGTACCATATGTTCTGGCAGCATAATCCATACGGCTGGAACTGGGGCAATATGACATGGGGCCATACGGTCAGTAAGGACATGGTGCACTGGAAGGAGCTGGGCGATGCGATTCATCCCGACCATCTGGGGACGATTTTCTCCGGCTCGGCGGTCGTGGATGAGAAAAACACTGCCGGCTGGCAGACAGGTGACGAAAAGGTTATCGTCTGTGTTTATACCTCCGCCGGCGGTACAAACTCATGGTCGCGCAATCAGCCCTTCACGCAGTCTATGGCCTACAGCAACGACCGCGGTCGAACTTGGACCGTCTATAAAGACAATCCCGTGGTCGGGCATATCAACGGGGGCAACAGGGACCCAAAGGTTGTCTGGCACAAACCAACCGGACGCTGGGTGATGGTGCTGTATCTGGATGGCGGTATGATGGGCTTCTTCACCTCATCCGATTTGAAGTCCTGGACCAAACATAGCGAGCTGAAGTGTTTCCATGAGTGTCCTGAGTTATTTGGGCTGCCGGTCGATGGCGACAAGGATAATACGAGATGGATTCTTTACGGAGGCTCCGGTGATTATTTGATTGGCGACTTTGACGGCAAAGAGTTCAAGCCGCAGGGCAAGGTGATTCGTTTCCAGCACGGCAACTGTTTCTATGCATCACAGACGTTCAACAATATGCCGAAAAGTGACGGGCGGCGAATTCAGATGGCTTGGGCTCGGATCGCCACGCCCGGCATGCCGTTTAATCAGTGCATATTATTTCCCGTGGAGCTGACACTGCAAACAACGGATGAAGGCATACGCATGTTTGCCGAGCCGATCCGCGAAATCGAGAATATCCACGGTTCAAAGCATACGTGGAACAAAATGGCTGTTCACGCCGGCGAAAAGCAGCTGCCAAAACTTTCACGTGAGTTGTTCCATATCAAAGGCCGCTTCCTTCTCGGTGATGCAAAGGAATTCGGCTTTGTGATTCGTGGCACACGCATCACGTACAATGTAGAAAAATCCCAACTGGCCTGCCTGGACAGGAAGGCGGCGCTTAAGCCGGTCGACGGCAAGATTGACCTGGAACTATTGGTGGATCGCAACAGCATTGAAATCTTTGCCAACAGTGGCCGCGTGTATATGCCCATCGGCGGCATCCTCCCTGAAAACGACAAGTTGATCAAGCTATTTAGCGAGGGTGGTACAACAAGCCTCGAAAAGTTGGACGTCTGGGAATTGAACTCCATCTGGCGATGATAATTGAAACGGCATGGGCAATGTACTCTTGGTATGTGCCTGTTTAATGGTAAGAATGGAATATGAGACTCCACACTCATTGCCGTTTCCTTAAAACGATCGCGGCGGGTTTACTATTTCGAAACTGGGTCTGCAAAGACTCAATTTGCACACCTGTAATATGAAGTTAGAGCAATGGATATTGAGAATGTTTACTATTTTTTCGTTTTTTGATAAGCAACTGATATATCAACTCTTATAAAATGTTCGATTTTAAAAATGGTAGATAACGGCCTCCTTGGTTGTATCGTGGTTGTAGGCGCACCAAGCCAAAAAATCTGAGAAACAGGGAATATAAACTATGCCTAAACACGAGAACTATAGTACGTCTACTCGACCCTTAGAGAATCTCGACGCATAGATGTTGTATTTACTCAAACCGTCGTTACATGTCACCCCATTGGACTTCCTGGGGACCAATCCCGCAGGTTTCACATTACTGATCGGCATCTTCCTGACGTGTCACGATAGGCACGTAACCAACTTCCAGACCCTTGGGCGGTGTCACGAGCAGGGCCGGGTCGAGTCTCGCCAGGGTTCCGCTGCTGGGCGGCGCCATGTAGTCCCTGTCAATCGGCCAACTGGCATGGATTTTTTCGACAAAGGACTGTAATTTCGCCCTCTTATCCTCGCTCCATTTATATTGCTGGAAAGACGGCTGACCGACAAAACGATACCAGGAGTAGGTGACCATAGATCCGTCGGCGAGAGTGGCCGTGAACGGCCCCCGCGCCGGGCCGGGATTGCTCCAGGCGCCGGCAGCCGGTGAGGTGTAGGGCGTACCCCGCCCCGC
>CAYVIT010000190.1:3737-4954 GCA_964451425.1 uncultured Pirellulales bacterium | reverse complement strand
CTAGTCACCCTTGGTACAAGATTTTCCTGCATCTTGGTCAGTTCTTTTTGTGAAATTAACGATACGGAATCAAGCAACTGGTTCCAATCTTGTCTATTAATCGAGAATGACTTTAGTACCTTATCTATCACTGACAAATCTTTTTTCATTCTACACTTAACGACTGACAATGCCAGCATTTTCAAATAAGGTTTTGATGACGTGCTACTACTACCAAGAATGATATCATTACCAAATGCTAATAAATTAGATTCGAAAATGGTCTTTATTAACTTTTGCCATTCAGATTGATGAAAGGCAAGTTTTATGAGACGATCCCAGTCTTTGCTACCTCTGAAAACAGAACCGTTTCTATCTTCGTCTTTAGAGTAGTAATATTCGGCAGTTTCTAAATCATCGTTCACCCATGCCAAGTCACCCAGCTTACGCCAGTGGCCAAGATTCTCATAGATTTTTTTAGCCTCAGAAAAGCAGCCACATCTCATGTATAAATCTGCGAGCCACCTCTCATTGGTTTTTTTTGTATACGATAACTTTTCAACAATATACAGCCTTTCGAATGCTGTTAAATCTCCTTTCGATGAGGAAATTATATCGAATATCAAGTTTTTTTGGAGTGTTTCTGATTCAGAATAAGCCATATTCTAGTTTCTTATCTTTTCTAAGGACGGCAAAGTACGCGTGGCAAAATCACTCGGTTCTTTCATTGTTGACAAACATAATAGTACACAACACTTTTTGTTGCCAATTAAGTCGCTGCTTCGCTGCAACCTTCAAGATGTCCGCTTCACGTATTTAGCCACATCACGCATTTAGTCACAGAGAATAACACAAAAGAATGAAAAAAGGAAAGAAAAACGGATTTTTAATCCCCACAGCACAGGACTGGGTAAAACGATAAAAATCCCCCCACCGCAGGGGTGGGGGCTATATAAAAGGATGGAAAGATAATTTGAATTGCATAGCATATTTGAGATTGTTATCCCGGTAAGGTTAATAACACATCTAACCCAGATTTCTCCACTCCGCCCCCGTGCTTTCTTGCGAAAGCAAGAACGGGGGCTCCGGTCGAAATGACATTGATTGTTGATTGATTATTTTTGGAGATTCTTCCCCTTCGACCGCGCTCAGGGCTAAAGGCTACTTGCGCTCAGAATGACAGCAGGTGAGATTGTCTCATTATTGACTTTCATTTCATCGGCAAAGCAGGTAAGATA
>CAYVIT010000190.1:0-3637 GCA_964451425.1 uncultured Pirellulales bacterium | reverse complement strand
TTTCGCGCAGAGATTTTATCAAGACCTCGGCGGCGGGAGCGCTGGCAACATTAGGAGCAGGCGCGAGCAAGGTATACGCCAGAGGCTCGGACAAAATACGTCTCGGTCTTATCGGCTGCGGCGGGCGAGGGACGTACGATTCGACAAACTGCATGAACGCAGCCGAGGGTGTTGAGTTGGTGGCAATGGGCGACGGATTTAAGTACCGCCTGGACAATTCGCTCAGGCAGCTTAAGAACGACCTTGGTAAGAAGGTAAAGGTGACCGAAGATAAATGCTTCGTGGGTTTGGACGCCTTTAAGAAAGTGTTAGAGTGCGATGTTGATATGGTAATCCTGACGGAGCCGCCTCACTTTCGGCCTGAGCATCTCAAGGCCGCGATAGAGGCGGGCAAGCATGTATTTATGGAAAAGCCGGTAGCAGTTGACCCGGTCGGCGTTCGCTCGGTGATTGCCTCCTCGGAATTAGCGGACAAGAAAAAGCTAACGATAGTAGCCGGCACGCAGAGCAGACGGATAGCACATATAAAGGCGGTGATGGAACGAATTCATAACGGGGACATTGGCAAGATTCTGGGGGGGCAGTGTGTCCGAATCGGCGATGGGATGTTAGGCTGGAGCTCGGGGACAAAGGAGCGGCAGCCGGGCTGGTCGGATATGGAATGGCAGCTTAAGCGGTGGCTTTTCTATACGTGGCTTTCCGGTGACTTTATCGCCGAGATGCACGTACATAACCTGGACTTGATGAACTGGACAATGAACGCGCATCCCGTCCAGTGCTTTGGCCTGGGCGGGCGTGAGGTGCGGACCGGTCCGGAATACGGCGATGTCTTTGACCATTTCTCAGTCGAGTATGAATTCCCGAACGGAACCCGCATCGAATATATAGGCTCGCAGATTGACGGGTGTACATTCCGCAACGACCTGAGATTCTCAGGAACGAAGGGGTCGGCATATATCGACTTTGCAAATGCTATCATCGAAGGACAAAATCCCTTCAAATACGATGGCCCTGCACCCAGCCCCGTCATACGCCAGCACGCCGACCAGATTGGAGCTATTCGTCAGGGTAAGCCGTTGAATGAAGGCCGGCGCATCGCCGAGAGCACGCTGACGACGATTATGGGCCGAATGAGCGCTTATACGGGGCGTGCCCTGAAGTGGGACTGGGCGATGAACGCGTCGAAACTTGACCTGCGGCCGGCGAAATATGAGTTCGGCGATTTACCGGCTCGGCCGGTGGCGGTTCCCGGCAAGACGAAGTTAATTTGAATCTGTTTTTAATTATCTAAAGGCGTTTCGAAGCAATGCAAGGCTTTTGGGTATGGCGGTTTTGTAGTCTTCATTTCCCTCGAATTCGAGAGAGACATAGCCGTGGAAATTGTGCTTGCGCATAATACGTGCGATTCGGGGATAATCCAAATCGAGGGTGTACCACAGGCCGCCTCCATAGTAGGTCTTTGCCTGCATAAAGACGGTGTGCGGGGCGCATCGGTCGAGCTTTTCATACGGGTCTTCGAGGAAATTGCCGGTGTCGAGAAGGACCCGCAGCCATGGCGAATCGATGGCATTTACGATTTTTAAAAGCCCTTCGGGAGTTCGGGACAGGCCCCAATGGTTTTCCAGCCCGAGGATTACGCCGCACTTCTCGGCAGCAGGCAGACATTTTTTTATGCTGTCAATGACCCATTTGAAACCATCGTCTTCGGTGCAGCCAGGCAGGGGTTTTTCAATGCCGCGATTCTTCATCAAATCGTCGAAGCTTTTGCTTGTGCCCCATGTGCCGGTATTGAGGCGTATGAGAGGTATGCCGAGCTTGTATGCAAGCTCGATGCACTTGATGGTGTGGTCGATATTATTTTGTCTTTTTGCCATGTCAGGTGAGAGGAAGCCCTGATGGATAGACATGCCGCACAGGTCAATGCCATTGATAATCGCCCGGCGTTTAAGGCCTTGGAGATAATCGTTGGATTCCTTTTCCATTTGAACGTGAAGAATCTCGACACCGTCAAAGCCCATTTCGGCGGCCTGGTCGATACAGTCCTCAATCGGCAGCTTCAATCCCTTTTTGAAACGCCAGAAGGAATATGTAGAGACGGCAATAGGATTGGACCGGTGGGCGCGCTCAGGTTGGCCGAACGACTCGGCGGCCTTAGCCTGGCCGGATAAGCGGGAATTTATACTTAGGACAGCCGCTCCAAGGGAGCTTGCCAAAAAGGTTCTGCGGTTAATCGATTTCATAATATGTCCCTTCAAATTGTATTTTCATATCTTATGTTCAATTTTCATAACACCCATTTCAGACTTCGCCTGTCTATTCTGCTATGCAAAAGGCTAAGTTTTGGCAGGGGCACCGGCGTTAATTTCAGCAGCTAATTGCATAAATTTCGGCGTTGTGTAATCGAAGAAACGCTTGTAGCTTTCGCAAAAATAGCTTTCCTTGCCGAAACTTTCCCTGTCAAATGGCGCCCTGTCTTTCATGCAACCGCCTCGACAGATGGCAAGATGCCTGCAAACGAGGCACTTGTTGCAAAGATTCTGCTTGGCGCGTGCGAAGGCTCGCTTCTTGCTGCCGGCGGCGAGCTTCTCAATGGGTGTTTCGAAGATATTGCCCAGCCGCCATTTCGGTTCTACAAAAAAATCACAGGTAAAGGCGTCGCCCGTATGCTCGATGACGATATACTGACTGCACTGTTTGTCGAAAGTGCAAATCGTATGTTTTCCAGTGACATAATACGAAAGGACCGAATCAAAGTCACGAATACTTAACTTTGTCGGGCCGTATTCGTACCAGCGGTCAAATATCCTGCATAAGAATTCGCCGTATTGAGCAGGCGTGATTGAGAAATTCGTAACCTTGCCTGTTGCGGAATCAAGCTCAACGCAGGGAATGAACTGCAGAAACTTTACGCCATTTTCGATTAGAAAGTCGAACACGCGGTCGGGGTGTTCAGTATTTATGTTGTTAAGCAGCGTAAGGGTATTAAATTCGACTTTATGCTCTTTGCAGGTTTTGATTGCCCTTAGTACTTTATCAAAAGTGCCGGAGCCGGAATTGTCGAGGCGATAGTAATCATTAAATTCTTTCGGGCCGTCAATGCTGATGCCGACAAGAAAATTGTTGTCGTGTAAAAAGGAGCCCCATTGGTCGTCAATCAGGACGGCGTTGGTCTGAAGTGAATTTCCCACCTCCTGGCCGGAGCTGCCGTATTTTTTCTGTAACTCTACCGCCTTTTTGTAGAAATCCATGCCCATCAGAGTTGGTTCCCCGCCCTGCCAGGCAAAACCGGCTAAGGGAAAACGGAGCTGCATATAGTCTTTGACGAGTTTCTCGAGCACTTCATCGCTCATCCGCTGCTTTCCCTGACCGACTTCAGCAGCTCTGTGCTTGTAGAAACAGTATTTGCAATCGAGATTGCAATCGGAGCCGGATGGTTTGATTAAAAGAGTAAACGGCTGCATCATCTTCTGCGCATCGAATCAAATCGGACTATTTACCTATTTCTTAGGTAAACAGTTTAGCAAGATTCTTTGCTTTTTACAAGCTTTCTATTGTTAGAGTTAGCTACCGGCTCCTGACTATAGAACACGGGATTCATTGCCGTCATCAATACTACTGTGAATAATGACATCCGTGT
>CAYVIT010000189.1:0-4982 GCA_964451425.1 uncultured Pirellulales bacterium | reverse complement strand
ACTTATTAATTGCCGATGTCGGGTTCGTCATACCCGCCTTAGTGTCGAGCGGCTACAGTTCAAGACTTGTGAACCAATGGCCTCTATTTTATAATCACCTGACAGTACACCAAATATCCGGTGCACAGAAAACGGCGACCTTTGCAGAGAATTATGAAAAGAAGATTTATTATCATAGGCATCTTTTGCAGCGCTTTCATCCTTTCAGGAGCGTGGCTTCTGTTCCGCCCATCCGAGGTCATAGCAAAGGGCACACAAGTTGCCTACGAACCGAACATTACGCCCGACTACTCCGGCATCGTTATACCACCCAACATCGCCCCCCTGAATTTCAGGATTCTCGAAAACGGACTATCCTACCGCGTCAAAATCCATTCCGAGCTCGGCACGCCCATAGAAATCGTCAGCAAAACAGGCTCGATACGCATCCCTTTGAGAAAATGGCGGGCACTGCTCAAGGCCAACAAGGGCAATCAAGTCTTCGTCGACGTCTATATCAAAAATACAGATAACAAATGGCTGCAATTTCAGCGCATCACCAATACTATCGCCAAAGACGATATTGACCAGACCCTCGTATACCGCTTTATGAAATCCATCTATAATGCGTGGAAGGACATTGGAATCTATCAACGCAGCCTGACCGATTACGATGTGTCGCTTATCATGCACGGGCGCTCCTTCGGCCAAGGCTGTCTCAACTGCCACAGCTTTGTCGGCAATGCGCCGGATACTATGACAATCGGTCTGCGAAGCGCCACATACGGCAGCAGCACACTGCTGGCACGGAACGGCACTGTCCATAAAATCGCTGCAAAATGGGGCTATACGGCCTGGCATCCCACCGGCAGACTCGCTGCATATTCGATAAACAAGATAATTCAATTCTTTCATACCGCTGGCATGGAGGTCCGAGACGTTGTGGACCTCGATTCCGCACTGGCCTGCTATCATACCGAAACAAAGAAAGTTGTATGCCCCGCGGAGCTGGCCGACAAGAACCGCCTTGAAACCTATCCAACCTGGTCTCCGGACGGGCGGTTCCTCTATTTTTGCAGCGGCCCCATTCTATGGCAGAATCGGGACACGGTTCCGCCCCAGAACTACGACAAGCTCAAGTATGACCTTCGGCGCGTGCCCTATGATATCGAAACGGATAAATGGGGCAAGGCTGAGACTGTCCTCTCTGCTGATGAAACGCAACTGAGCATCCTGCTGCCGAGAATCTCACCCGACGGCCGGTTCCTTCTGTTCTGCATGTGCCGGTACGGCTGCTTTCCAATATATCAGCCAAGCAGCGACCTATACCTGATGGACCTAACCACCGGAAACTACCGCAGGCTGGACATCAACAGCGAGTATTCCGAATCGTGGCACAGTTGGTCAAGCAACAGCCGCTGGATTGCCTTCAGCAGCAGGCGTCAAGGCGGTGCCCTGACCAGGACCTATTTGAGCTATGTTGACGAAACCGGCCGGGTCCACAAGCCCTTTGTCCTGCCGCAGAAGGACCCCGATTACTATGATTCACTGTTAGAAACATACAGTGTCCCTGAGCTGGTCAAAAGTAAAGTCAAGGTAAATAAATCCCTGCTCGCCCGCATCGCCCGTTCAAAGCCTTCCGAGGCCGTGGACATTCCAATTATTACAGGAGCGACGCCACAGACCGGACCGCCCGAGCCATGGCAGGAACGTGAGTGACAAACTGTTTCAAAAGCAGCCCTTTATGGTTATAGGAGACGAAAAGCCGTGCTGTACAGAGTAAAACAGGTTCCTCACAATCTCATATTCTTTTTACTCGGCACAGCCTACATCTGGTTTGTTATTGAGCCGCACCTTATCTATAACTGTTTCGGCAACATCCTGTCGGATGCACCCATATTTATAACCGGGTGGCCGTTTCTGAAAAACTCGCTGGGCCTGTCCGGCGGATTCGTTATGTATGTATCGGGCTTCCTCTCCCAGGGCTTTTATTACTCCTGGCTGGGAACCGTTATCATTATATTGTCGGCCTTGTTTCTGTGCGAACTTTCCAGACGTCATCTTGTAACCGCCGGTTATGCACGCGCTGCCGTCCTGGCCTCTTTCCCGGCGATATTGCTTTTTCTGATATACAGCCGCTACAAACATCCACTGCCCGCTTCTCTGACCGTCTCTCTCGGATTGTTCTGTTCCCTTGTTTTTGAAAGATTGCCTTTGCGCCAGTTCGTGATTCGTGCGGCCGTATTTTGCCTTATGGCAGCACTGCTCTTCTGGTTGACCGGTGCCGGGGGACTATCGGTTTTCTTACTAATGACCGTAATCTACGCTATCTTTGTCCGCAGGGACTGGGCATTGACTCTGCTGGCCCTGCCCGCAGGCTGTGCTGTCATCTGGTTCTTTGCCCAATACGTGTTCCTGCTCCCGCCCCGACAGGCATTTCTTATATTGACACCCCTTTCTCACATAGTAACCACAGGCATGAATACCTTTTCAAAGGTCCTTGTAATCATCCTCTACAGCTTTGTGCCTGCGAGCGTATTGCTCTTGTTCTTAACTAAAACACTGTTAAGCAGTACCGGCCAAAAACGCACGAGTCGCTCTAAACGAAAACGAAAAAAGGCGCATACCTCAGCCGGGAAAAAGAAGCTGTCTCTGACCATCCTCAGAAAATCGGTTGTCCTAATCCTTCCCATCGCCCTGATGGCCGCCGGTCTCTACTTCAGCTACGACCGGATGAGCAAGCCGCTTTACCTGGCACTCGATTATTCCCTCAGCAAACAATGGGAAAAAATCATTGAACTTGGTCGCAGCCTTCCCAAAGGCAAGAGCAACGTGTATTTCAATCACGACATCATTCGGGCGTTGTATCACACCGGCAGGCTGCCCTATGACCTGTTCCAATTCCCACAGACTCCGCACGGAATTTTTCTCACACACGAGAAAAAAGTATCTTATCTGACACAATTCAAATTATGCGATGACTACCTGGAGCTTGGACAGGTCAATATGGCTGAAAAGCTCGCCTCCGAAATCCTGGCTACAAAGAACCATTCCGGCTTCGCCCTCGAAAAACTTGCCTGGGTCAACATCATCAAGGGACAGAGCCGCAACGCCGGGATTTATCTAAACGCCCTGAAAAAAGACCTTATCTATCGTTCAACCGCCGAAGACATGCTCGGCGCCCTAAACAATGGCTTTGCCCCGGACCAGTCGGCCTATATTGACAGGCTCCGTTCCTGTATGCTTCAAGCCGGACACCCGGGGACCGGCAGGGATTCTATCGAACAAATGCTGACAGCATTACTCATCCGCAATCCCCGCAATAAGATGGCGTTTGAATATCTGATGGCCTCCTATCTGCTTACAGGTCAGGTTGACAAAATCGCAGCGAATATCGAAAGGCTCGATGACCTCGGCTATCAGACGATGCCTGTCCTTTATGAAGAAGCCATCCTTATACACCTCAGCTCTCACAAACAGAAAATCGACTCAGGCAAGTTCAACATAAGTCCTCAAACCATTCAACGCTTTTATAAGTTTGGACAGCTCAGAACCGCCATGCAAACCCAAAATCGCCAGGCCGTACTCAATCGCCTTATCCTTGAATTCGGCAGCAGCTACTTCTTCTTCTACACCTTCGGCACCGTCGGAGTCGTATAAACTGCGATTTGCCGGCAATCACAGGTCGTAAATAAAATGATTTGAAAATTCACCTGTTCGGTGTAGACTGTCCGATTGTAGTTAAGGAAAAGTTTTTTATTTGCAGGAAAGATTATGTCTGAGTTCAATATGGAAACCCACAACAGGCGGATTTCCGACAAACAGATTAAGCCGGCACAGAGAATACAGCGTTTACCGCCCTATCTTTTCGGCCGATTGAATGCCCTGAAATTAGCCAAACGACAGCAAGGTGCCGATATCATCGACCTGGGGATGGGAAATCCTTCCGACCGGGCGCCGCAGGTTGTGATTGACAAGCTGTGCGAGGCGGCACAAGACGGACGCAACCACCGATACAGTGCGTCACGGGGTATCAAGGGGCTGCGTAAGGAAATCGCAAGGAAATACGAGCAAAAATGGAATGTGAAACTGGACCCGGAAACGGAGGTGCTGGCGTGCATCGGCTCGAAGGAGGGCTTCAGCCATTTGTGCCTGGCGATGCTTGGGCCGGGAGATACGGCGATTGTGCCGGACCCAGCTTTCCCGATTCATAATTACGCCGTCGCTTTAGCCGGCGCGAACGTGATTTCAGTTCCTCTTGGCTGCGATGAAAAATTTATAAACAACATCGCGATGGTCTGCGAAAACCTTTATCCGAAACCAAAGCTGCTGATTCTCAATTACCCACACAATCCGACCGCGATGACGGTGGATGAGGGCTTTTTCGAGCCGGTCGTGGATTTGGCAAAGAGATTCAATATAGCGGTAATACACGATTTTGCCTACGGCGAGACCTGCTTCGACGGTTATAAAGCGCCGAGCTTTCTTTCGGTAAAAGGTGCCAAAGACATCGGCGTCGAATTTACTACGATGAGCAAGCCATACAGTATGGCGGGCTTCCGCATCGGTTTTGCGGCGGGCAACAGGGACATGCTCGAATACCTTGCGACGATAAAAGGGTACTACGATTACGGAATATTTCAGGCGGTACAGATAGCCGGTATTATTGCGCTGCGGGAATGCGAGGCCGAAATTGCCGTCCAGAACGAAAAGTACAAATCCAGGCGGGATGTGGTCTGCGATGGGCTTGCCAGGATCGGCTGGGAGGTGGAAAAACCGCGGGCTTCAATGTTTGTATGGGCAAAAGTACCGGCCAAACATCTGAACGGCAAAGGAACAATCGATTATGCGATGGACCTAATGGAGCATGCGGAGGTTGCCATTGCTCCAGGCAGGGCCTTCGGCGAAAACGGCGAAAGCTATATGCGAATAGCGCTTGTGGAAAATGAGCAGCGGCTTCGACAGGCAATTCGTAATATCAGCAGATTCGTCCAGCAAAAGCC
>CAYVIT010000188.1:0-5081 GCA_964451425.1 uncultured Pirellulales bacterium | reverse complement strand
CCTGCTTCGCCAGAGGCTATGCAAGGATAAATTGGGTTCGTTTTGGGTTCGTTTTCACCAAGTGTCCAATTGGATTTCTTTTCATAATCCACTGCATAAAAAGACGTTACGTTCATTTGAGCTTTCCCGAAATTGGGTTCGTTTTGCATAAAAAGGGCTGATTTGTAAAGCTCTCTCTACAAGTGTAAAGATGCCGAAGGCATAAGGCACAAGAGCATAAGGCATAAGTGCATAGCTGCGTTGGTGTTAACATCATATTGGGTAAGGAGTTAGCCGGCATACTGAAATCCTAAATCCTAAGCTCTAAATCCTAAACAAATCCAAATTACCAAAATTTAAATGTTCAAAACCCTGGCTATTCAGCCAGAAAATGGGTTTTTTGCGTGTATCTGCTGATACGAAACTTGGGCAGCTTGCCCTATTCGTGCGGGTCTCCGCTGAATCCTGCGCCTACCGGCGCCCTTCCGTTTGTCTGCTGGCAAACATGGTGGTATTTTAACATATTATCAAACAAAAGTAAAGAGAAAAATGACCAAAAAATGAAGTTTTTTTTGGCCATCCCCGCGAAGCTTGCCACTGTCTGAAGCTAACAAGTTCCACTTGAGGGTGAAGTCGGACACCTTTAATTAGCCCAGTGTTAATTGTCTAAGGTCATAGCTACAATTTAGTTGGTTGTGCTGTGCAGAACGACCGTTCGAATTCAATCGTGATGCAATTCAATACATTTTACCAGCTATTGAAAGATGTTTCTAACGCGTATAGCAAACGGTCTAAATCCTGATTGGCAGCGATTAAACAAGATGTCTATGTTAATCTCACGTGCCGTTTTTTCGTACATTTGGCTTTGTGAAATTCCCTCTTGACTTCGTGCGAGGAGTTGTGCACAGGCTTGTTTTGGATAGCGGATAGTCTCCGGGTCGGCTTGTCTGTTTATTCTATAACCAAGAACTGTGGTCAAGGCCTGCTCATCAGCCAGCATCCAAGCGTCAAACGTTCTTATTGCAACACCCATGGCGCGAGGAAGGCGTGATATGGACGAATCTTGTGCACGTCCTATCTGTTCAAGCCTTTCTGATCTTCCATCTTCATCGATCAGTAATATTAGCGCATCAACCCCTTTTTTCTCTGCTTCGAGGAGCCAGCGTAATGCTCTCTTAAAATACCCGCTTCCCGTGCCATGAACAGCGTGTATTTTATTATTTGATACGCGATCATAATCAAAAGTTGAGCCCTGGCCTCCGAGTTTTTCAAGAATGTTCCTTAAAGCACCTTCAAGTTCGTGCTTACCCTCCGCTACGACCAAAACCCTCATTCGTTGCGCTCCTTATTTTGGTTCTCAGATTGTGCGATTTTCATATCTCCTTCAGAGGTCCAAATTTCACCAAGAGTGAAAACATCAAGCTGTTGCAATACAACAGGACTATCGGACATCCGGGTGGTCTTTATTTCACCCGTGTCCAACTTGGTACAGAGAGTAACTTCTTCAGGTTTGAACAAATCAAGTCCATAAGGTGAATGGGTCGTAAGAACTACCTGTGTGTGTGATTGTTCATGTACCAAATTACGGAGAATTTCAAGGATATCACGTAAGCGCTTAGGATGAATACCATTTTCCGGTTCCTCGATAAGGAGTAATCTTGGAGGTTGAGGAAGATAAAGAACAGACAAGTAAGCCAAGACCAAAAGCGTCCCGTCAGAAGCTTGAGATGCCGGAATTAATTGACCACTCTCTTCCATCTCGAAATATAATCCTTTGCCATCAGCATTTTGTAACATTGTAACCTGTTCAGGATCGTCTGCCGGAGCACGATAAGCCGGTTCCTGTATGAGCTTAATTGATTTGATGTGGGGAAATATCTTTGTGAATCGACTCTCTAATTGAACGAATTTATCACGGTCGAAGCTCAATATTTCGTCTAAGCACAACGCCAATCCAAAACCGTTGGATTCCATCCTGAAACGCCTCTTTGCATCAGGTGCAACCGGTAACGCCAAAAAAGAGGGATTAAAACGATAATAATGAACACCTTCTAACAGTTTTTGGACCTGAATGAGGCGATCCCCGTGTGGCGAAGACCAACTTGGATTATCGAATTGGTGTTTTATCCAGGTTTGACCTGCTAAATGATCCAATTTAACAGTAGAGGTTCCTTCTCTGAAAAATTCGCTCTGAATATCCGCTTTCTTATTTTGCATTCCAAACAACACATTTATGCCATAAGCAGTGATTGCATCGTCGCCAAAATCCACCTCGACAGTAACAAGTGCTTTGGAGTGACCTTTCCAGACAAGTTCTGTGCTTTTCCAAGAACCCAAAAAAGCCTGACTTAATGGGTGGTCAATGCTTCTGCATAGCGCAGCGAGCACATCGAGTATACTTGTCTTGCCTGAATCATTCGGACCAATCAAAACATGTATTGGCGTAAAATGTATCTCAATGTCTCGAAGCGCCTTGAAGTTCTTAACTCTCAATGTTTTAATCATCTCTCTTGCTCTTAGCAATAAGTATTATAGATATCTGCTAAACTGGTATCTCTTAAGAAGTCAGCACAAATCTTAAATTGAATGCCAATTATCATCGATATTCTTGTTGTTGTCAAACTTTAAAGTATAATTTAAGAAAATAGGTGTTTTTCTCTGTTATTGAGGCCCTTTCGTTTCTCGCATATTGTTCTCCAAACAGATACATCAATCCTTCGGCTCCCCTTCGATTCTGCTCAGGGCTTCGGTTAATTCAGGACGGTATCCGTGAGGATTAGATTATTTAACGAGAGGATTTTTGTCAACAAGAATAACTACCAAAGCAACGTTGTTCTTGGTCAGTGTGAAGATTCGGTGTTGATTTTTTCTATGAGTTCGGGCAGTTCGGCAAGCCGGTTTATTTTCAGGACACCGTTCGGGGTTTTCTTTCCGGCGTTTGTGTAAGCGGCTTTTAGGACGGCCTGCATGCCGATTCTTGCTGCGGCGTTTACGTCTTTGTTAATCTGGTCGCCGACGAACAATATGTTTTCGAACATTTCGTCGATTTTATCCGCGGCGGCCCTGAATATACGGGCATCGGGCTTTCGAAAATCAAACTCATAAGAGTAAAGCCTGACCGGAAAGAAATCCAGTATACCAAGCTGTTCCAAATGTTTATCCAGAGAGCCGGCGTTCACAAATGTGTTGGACACTATTCCAAGCTTGAGACCTGATTTTGTAAGCGTAGTTAAAGTCTCTTTCGTTTTCAGCTCGGCTTTGGCGACTTTACTCAAGGGTTCATACCAGAGCCAGGCTAAATGGTGCCATTGCTGTTCGCTGAGCTTTATACCTTTTTTTGTGCCGCTCTTTTTTAACAAGGCAAGGGCGTCGAAATCCCTTCCGGCTATAAAGGACAACCAATGTTTTATGCGCAGCAAGACGAGGTTGCGCCAGTAATAGTATCTGAAATTGCCGACCGGCTGTCCCTGGCTTTTGAGAAAATCGTAAGTTGACCTGGCACCTTGCCGGTAAATCCGAGGCTTGTCGATTCTTCCGAAGTTCAACAAAGTATCACCAAGGTCGAACAATACGGCTTTGATTTTCTTATTTGCCAAAGCACTCACCTCAATGGTGGTAATTTATCATCAAAAGCTTCCCGCACCCACTTGAACATTTCCTCATTTGATATCGCCGAGACCCTGTTGGCGGAATACTCGGCGTCGATTCTGTCTTTTATTTTGGTTATGCGAATGTCGTGCTTGGGGATTTCGATTTTATACCTGGCCTCTACCCAGTGTTTAATCCCCGCCGCCCCGGTCTTATCAGTAATTGCTACACTGACAGGTCGATTGAGCAGTTTTTGGGTATCGAAGCAATTGTATATTTCCTCGTTCTTTAACAAGCCGTCTGCGTGAATACCGGCACGGGTGACATTGAAGTCTTTTCCGACCAGTGGGTAGTTGCTCGGAATTTCAAAGCCCAACTCGCTTCCGGCGTACTCACTCAGTTCGGTTATCGCCGCATAATTGACGCCGGCTGTCTGGCCTTTGATTTGTGCGTGTTCGACAACCAGGGCCTCCAGGGGCGGATTGCCTGTTCGCTCGCCGATGCCGAATATTGCAGCGTTAGCGGCGCTGCAGCCGTAGAGCCACGCCGTGGCGGCGTTTACCTGAACCTTATGCAGGTCGTTATGGCCGTGCCATTCAAGCCATTCGGAAGGGACACCGAGATGCCGAAGTCCGTGGATGAGTTTTGGTACGCTGCGCGGCAAAGAAGCTTCTGCCCACGGCAATCCAAATCCGAGTGTATCGCAAAGACGAATCTTGACCGGCTTGTTATATTTTTCGGCGAGCTTCATCAGCTCAGCAGCAAAAGGCAGCACAAAACCTTCGTAATCGGCCCGTGTTATGTCCTCAAAGTGACATCGTGGAATAACTCCATTATCCAGTGCTGCTTTGACAACATCGAGATATGCGTTCATTGCCTGGGCCCGTGTCTTTCGCAGCTTTAGAAAAATATGATAGTCGCTTGCCGAAGTCAAAATGCCGGTTTCGCCAAGTCCCATTTGCGAGACCAGCTTAAAGTCGGCCGGCACAGCCCTGATCCAGCCGGTAATCTCGGGAAACTTATAACCGCGTGACTTGCACAGTTCTACAGCTTTTTTATCACGCTCAGAGTATAAAAAGAACTCACATTGGCGAATTAAACCGGCGCCGCCGTCTATCTTGTGCAGGAAATCGTAAATCTTGAGAATCTGCTCCGGTGTATAAGGCGGCCTGGCCTGTTGACCGTCACGGAAGGTCGTGTCGGTTATCCAGATGTTGGCCGGAATGTCATACTCAACGCTTTGATTGTCAAATATGACCTTGGGAAATTCAGTATATGGAAATATCCTGCGATAAAGATTGGGTTTTCCTACATCCACGAGTTTAGGATTTTTATCCGTCATTAATTATCTCCGGCACGTTTTCGGTCGGTATCGTCTATATTATGTGAAATACGCGAGATACGCATCATAGTTCACGAAATACGAATTATAGCCGAGGTGGGATTCGAACCCACACGCCCATAACGGGCAGGGGATTTTAAGTCCCCAGCGTCTGCCATTCCGCCACTCGGCC
>CAYVIT010000187.1:3248-5109 GCA_964451425.1 uncultured Pirellulales bacterium | reverse complement strand
AACTGCTGGTAAATACCCTCGGCTACCTTTGCCACCTCCTCGTCATCCTGATTCACACACGTAATCAGAACCTCAAACGGGGCGATACTAATCGGCCAGATAATACCATTGGTATCATTACAGGTTTCAGTGGCAGAAGCGAGGATTCGATTGATACCGATTCCATAACAGCCCATGATGCAGGGTTTTTCTACGCCTTCTTCATCGAGGAATTTCGCGCCGAGTTTTTCACTGTATTTTGTCCCGAGCTTGAAGACTTGGCCGACTTCAATACCCTTCTTAAACAACAGCTTTTGCCCATTATGCTTGTCACCTTCAACCGCATAGCGGATATCAGTAACGGTAACATTTTCCCCTTCGAGCGGAAAATCCCTACCCGGCACAACATTTCTAACGTGATAGTCCGTCTTATTCGCACCTGTAACACCTACTGCCATTGCTGCTGCTGCATGGTCTATCAGTATAGTATCAACCGTGTTGTCAATTCCGACAGGCCCGGCGAATCCAACCTTTGCGCCGGTGGCTTTTTCTATCGTCGCTTCATCCGCCAGCTCGATGTGTTTGCCGCCTACAGCAATCCTCAACTTCTCCTCATTAACATCATGGTCACCGCGAATCAGTACGGCCACTGTTTTGTCACCGGTTGAATAAATCAGTGTCTTGACCATCTCTTCTGGTTTTGTCTTTAGAAAATTGCATACGGCTTCAATGGTGCCGATATTTGGTGTATGAACATCTTCCATTGGTGGAATATTGGCATTTGACTTTTCTTTTGGCAGCGGGTCTACTGCCGCCCTTTCGAGATTGGCCGCGTAAGAACCGTCTTTGGTATGGACGATTGTGTCTTCCCCTGATTCACACGGGATGGTGAACTGATGTGACCCGGAGCCGCCCATCTCACCGGACTCGGCCTCGACGATGACATAATCGAGCCCGCAGCGTTTGAAGATACGGCAATAAGCGTCATACATCGCCTTATAAGATTTATCGAGGTCTTCAAGATTAGAGTCGAAACTGTAGGCATCCTTCATAATGAATTCGCGGGACCTCACGGGTCCAAAACGAGGCCGAAATTCATCGCGGAACTTCGGGCTTATTTGATAAAGATTGATGGGCATTTGTTTGTAGGACTTTATCTCGCTGGCGGCTAAAGAGGTAAAGACTTCCTCGGCTGTTGGGCTAAGCACATTCCCTCTGCCGTGACGGTCCTCAAAGCGAAATATCGTCGGCCCATAGTCGATGCTGCGGCCGGTCTTCTCCCAGAGTTCAAGGGGCTGCAGAGAAGGCACAAGAATCTCCTGGGCACCGGCCCGGTTAATCTCCTCGCGGACGATTGCAATAATTTTCAGCAGGCACCGCCAGCCAAGAGGCAAATACGTGTATGTCCCGCTGGCCACTTTGCGTATCAAGGCCGCTCGAATCATCAATCTATGACCGACCGTCTCGGCATCGGAGGGAACCTCCTTGACCGTCGGTATAAACATCCGGCTGTATCTCATATATCATGCCTCATGTCTCATATTACGTTACATCAAATTATATGAAACAACCTTTATAGCCGAAAATGTATGGAGTTGCAACCTCTGTTAGAAATTTTCCCCGCCCAACGGGCAGAACAAAATTTACTCTAAATAGTATTGGCACATCTGAATAGTTAGATTAAAATCTGGTAATTGTCAGATAATACTTGTTGAAAGCCGCTTGCTTAATGTCGGCACTTGTTCTCGCTGCTTAAGCGCCTGATTCGTTTCAGGATAAGCAACAAAATGGAAAGCAAAAAAAGCACAGGTAAGACTGCTCTGGATTTGACTCGTGGGCGCCGGCTGGGAAAATACCGCCTGGATAATCAACTCGGTATCGG
>CAYVIT010000187.1:0-3148 GCA_964451425.1 uncultured Pirellulales bacterium | reverse complement strand
TACAAAAAAATCTTCACTACATTTTACCGCTGTATAGACTGTTCCGAACCCATAGCTGAGAGCATGCAGGTATGCCCCTGGTGCGGCAGCGGCCGAAATCGCTTCGATACACGCAGCCGGTTTGATTATATTTGCACGCGCTGCCATAAGGGAGTTTTACCTGAATGGCGATTTTGCCCCTGGTGTTACGGTCCGGGTTTCAAGTCTCCGAGTTCTAAACGCTCCCCTGGAGTACGATACCAGGCGAAATGTAAATACTGCAATGGTGGACTCATGCGATTCATGCGATATTGCCCCTGGTGCCACAGAAAAGTGCGTAAAGACTGGCACGTCCGGCCTTTTCCTGAAGTATGCAATCGATGTAAGTGGTCGGTCGACTCATCCTTTTGGAATTTCTGTCCCTGGTGTGACCAAATCCTGATTGGATAATTAACGATCGCTTGAATTTTCACTTCGCCATGGAAATTAAAAAGTGTAAGCGGTAAGGATTGGCAATAAATGCAAAAAGAGACCGTAGACATAATCTCCACGACGCTGCCGCTCCGATGTGCCGGATTGAGCCATATCGGAAAGGTGCGCGAAGAAAACGAAGACACTTTCCTTATGGAACCGGAACTGGGATTGTTTGTGGTCTCGGATGGAATGGGAGGCCATCGGGGGGGAGAAATTGCCTCGAAAATTGTTACTGAAGATTTGCCTGTTATGATCGAGGTTGGGCTTGATAAGTTGAAAGTCGGCACACCGGCAGCAATAAGGTCTCTTTTCAAGAAGGCTATCCGTGAGCAAAACAGACAATTAAACCTGGAAGGAACCAGCGAAACCGGCTACAGGGATATGGGGGCAACACTCATAGTCACTCTGCTAAAGGATAATCGCGCCTATATTGCCAATCTGGGCGACAGCAGAATCTACCGCTTTCGCAATAGAAGGCTCGTACAGCTTACAAAGGACCATTCCGTTGTATCGGAGCTTTTGGACAAGGGCAAAATTAAGCCCGAAGAGGCGGAAAACCACGAGGCTCAAGGCGAAATCACCCATTACGTGGGTATGGAAGACAAGGCCCGCCCTCACATACGCTCATTTCAGCTTAAGAAAGGCGACCGTCTCCTACTATGCACGGACGGCCTGACAGACTCAATAGACGATAAATCTATCGCGGCAATTTTAACTAATAAGCAGGATTGTAAAGAGGCCTGTCAAGCCCTCGTCAATGCTGCCAATGCCGCCGGCGGCCACGATAATATTACCGTTGTCATTGCCGATTGGCTTAACTACTCGTAAATAGCTTGAATCCCTCCCGTTTTACACCATAATGTTCTTATAGAATTTCTAACAATCCTTGCATAAATGCCGTCCGGCTAATATGATTGGCGAATTGTCAGAATTTAACAATCACCAATTATGGGAGTAGATGATGGCGCACAAGTTCATAAACGAAATCGAGCCGGGCCAGACTATCGACGATATTTATATGGTCAGGGAGCCGATCCTGCGGAGCACGACGAAGGGTGATTTGTATATAGCAATGTACCTTTCTGACCGCACCGGCCGAATAAACGGCAGAATGTGGCAGGCAACCGAAAATATCTACAAAGCCCTGCCCAAGCCCGGCTTTATCCATATACAGGGAAGAAGTGAGCTGTATCAAAACAATCTCCAAATCATCGTAAATAATATCAGTGTCATCGATGCAGGCAGCGTTGACGTCGATGATTTTCTGGCAAGAACCGATAAAGATACCGGCAAAATGTTCGAGGAGGTAAAAAAGACTGTGGGCCGGCTAAAGAATCCACAGCTAAAAGCGCTGGTCGAAGTGTTCCTGGCTGATACTGAACTAATGGAGAAATTCTGCAAAGCGCCGGGAGGTATGAAACTTCATCATAATTATATCGGCGGTCTGCTGGAACATACACACAATATGCTGCGGGTGGCCCTGGCGATATTGCCGTTGTACCCGGATGTGCAGGCAGATTTGGTTTTAGCGGGGATATTTCTGCACGATATGGGCAAGACCGAAGAGCTTTCGTACGATATGGCCTTTTCATATACCGACTCAGGCCAGCTCATCGGCCACATAGTTAAAACGGTTCTTATGGTAAATCAAAAGGCAGATGCACTGATAGCAAAGGGGACGCAGATTGAGCCGCCGGTGCTTGATGCCCTTGAACATATTATCCTATCTCACCACGGTGCGTTTGAATTCGGCTCCCCGAAGCTGCCCGCCACTGCTGAAGCCTTTATGGTCTATTACATTGACGACCTGGACGCCAAGATTAACCAGGTGGCTATCGCCATTGACAACGAACAGGGGGACTCAAACTGGACCGCATGGAAAAACGCCCTACAAACCCGGCTCTACAGAAAACGGATCGAATAAAATAGTACGAGTACTAAAGATACTGGGGTAAAGTATCATAAAGTCGGTATCTAAGCCATCGTGCCAGGAGGGACGTTTGGAATGTAGCATTTTTACTTAATTCTATATGCCATGAGACGATCTCATATTATTTTAATCATTCTAAGTGTGGGGATATTGACCTTCGCCTTTCGACATCACCTGAAAAAGTATCTTATCTCCCGGCTCCAGGTCGCAAAGGGTAGTAAAACAGTCCAGGACCGTCTTGAGCAGTATGGTCATACAGTTCGGGAAAGATTGCTTCCATATTTCGAGACAGCAAAGATACCTTATCCTCCTCAAAAAGTGATTTTGGTTGGGCTTAAGCACGAGAAAATCCTTGAAGTTTGGGCCTGTGGTGAAAAAAACCAGTACAACTTGATTCGCACGTATCCAATCCTTGCTGCCAGTGGTCGGCTTGGGCCAAAGCTCAAGGAAGGTGACCGCCAGGTTCCAGAGGGCCTTTATAGAATAGAATCCTTAAATCCTAACAGTATGTTCCACCTCTCACTTAGAATTAATTATCCTAATGATTTTGACCATCAACAGGCGAAACGTGAAAACCGTACGAACCTTGGTGGCGATATCATGATTCATGGGAGTAATGTTTCTATCGGCTGTCTTGCCATGGGAGACGAAACTGCTGAAGACCTCTTTATTCTGGCCACCGAAACTGGTATTAAAAATGTTTCTGTAATCCTTAGCCCTATCGACTTTCGAAAGAGTACCTTACCTGAAGTAATGCATACATTA
>CAYVIT010000186.1:0-5111 GCA_964451425.1 uncultured Pirellulales bacterium | reverse complement strand
CTTACCGCTGAGCTCGCAGAGCACGCAGAGGTTTTTAATTCTAAATTTTACCTATCTTTTATCAGATGTCTGAGCTAATCTTTCGAGAGCCTCGCTGATTGCAGCTTTGGCTTTGGTGACCTGCTTTCCTTTTCTTTTTTATTTTGCTTTATTGCCCCGGTGCCACTTTATCCAGTCGCAGCAGGACTGGACTGGGCTGACGCATGTTCTTCTTAAAATCAAAGGTTTCTACCGAAACAGCCTGTCTTACTTCTTTATAGCCGGTGAAACTCGCGTGCAGTGTATATTTTCCAGGTTCTGCTACGAAGTATACTCCCCGACCTGAGTTGTCGATTGGCTCAATCAGGCCGGTGCTGCCTTGAAGCCAGACGTTCACTGCTGTCAGCGGCACCCCGTTTTCGTCGACCACCATTACCTGCAGAGAGCCTATCTCAAATTTAGGGATGTCAGGGACATCAATATCAAGGTTTTTTTGTTCACCTTCTGCCAGTTCAAACTCAAGCAGTCCGCCTTTTTCTATGAGCATATTGCCGCCAACCAAATACTCTCCAGCAGGCAGATTATCGAGTTTATAATTACCCTTCTTATCAGGCCTTATGTGGCCGACTACAGTCTTGTCTTTTCTCCATACTGTTAGCCCGTATAAGGCTTTGCCTATTAAGCGACCGTAGATACCGGATGCGCATTTTGGCATTCGGATGATTATATTCACGTCGTTTTTGGTCACCTCTATGGGTTGCCGTAGCATCGTATAATCCTTTCGTATAAGGACAAGGTAGTGCTCACCCGGCAGGATATATTTGGCAACGTATGGTCCATTCTCGTCGGGCGATTTATCAAGTTGGGCTATTTGTTGACCCCATGGCTTATCATCTTCCTGTAAATATGCCTTTGCAATGTCCCATTTGGGGGTTCCTTCCATATACTCAATCGAGACGCGAACTGTCGAAATCCCCGATGGTATCAGGCCCAAATCAATATAACGGTCCGTTAAGTCAAACACAGCGATTATAATCCAGTTATTGCGCTGTTCGGTATCCTCATAATAAATCTGCCACTTTCCTTTCGGTATACCACCAAATGTAAATCTGCCATCGGGCTCTGTCATCGCACGGCATCTAAAAGTTGAGGAGTGCCGCCCATCAGTGGCCGACAGAATAATCCTGCGATTGGCGATTGGAACGCCGTCAATAATTATCTGCCCCATCACATTCGGCTGACCGCCAAAATCAAGACGTGAGATTTTTCCATTAGCTGGCACAATTGTACGGCAAATCACGCCCAAACTCATACTCAGTGGTTCCGTTTGCCGTTTAACATAACAAAGCTCACCGGGCAGTCCCCCGACTCGATAGTACCCATTGGCGTCCGTTGTCACCATGGCCAGACGCCCTGCTTTTTCTTGCGTAATACCTCTGTAACCGTCATCATTTTGAAAATACAGTGTAACGTTTGGTTGCGGCTGGCTTTGGGCATCAAAAACATAGCCCTCTACTGTCCCGCCTTTGTTCAGCACGACTTCGATGCCTTCCGTTGTTTGTCCTTCTTTGACTTCTATATCGTTGATTATTGAATAGGCATAATCAGGATGAAGGACCTTTATGCTTTCATTACCTGACGCCAGGTTTTTCAGTTCAAAAAATCCATCGACTGTTTCGACCGCACCATCCTCTGAAACAAATGGTTCTTTTGTGTAAACCCTCAATCCAGCTTTCTCTCCTGCTGCCTTCGATAGCGGTATAACTTTGGCTCCATTTATGAGCTGACCTGCCTTATTAACGACCCTGCCTTTTATACAACCTCCCGCTGATAGTTTAATCACAACAGGTTCGTTGCTATCGGAATTGACATTTTCACACAAGGTCCATGCGAAACCTTCGGCGGCTATCTGGATTTGGTATATGCCGGGGCCGACGGCCTCTATGTTGAATCTTCCCTCTGTATTATCGAATTCAAGCCATTGGTCGGATTGGCTATAATTTGCGCCACGCAGGGTTCTGATTTTTCTTGCACGTGCCCTGAAATGTTGTATTGGCCGGCTGGTTTGAGAATTTATGACGGTGCCTTTTATAATCGGCTTCTCGGTAGTAACAATCTCGACTTCGAGGCTCTCGCTGGGTGCTTCGACATCTTCAATAATTTTTTCTTCCACATTTTGCCCCCGGAATGTTAGCTTGTATTTTCCCGGCTCAAGACGGTCTATCACAAAATTCATATCACAGGGGTCACGGTGATAATTGTTCCACATGGCAGAAGAGTGATATTTGCCATTTGTTGAAGAAGCGGAAATATCGACGTAATGGGGAACCGTATCGCTTTTAAAAAGAAACTTCCCCTTGATAGATGCCAGAGACTGCGGTGATTTCTGCGGGATTTTCAGCATAAGTAGTTCATTATCCGGCAGAGGTAATCTGGTATGCAAAACTGGAATACCGATTGAGCCACTATCCCCCTTTGGTATGTTCGCCATAAGTCGATATATACCGGGGACTATGTGCCGGAGAGTAAAAAGGCCGTTGGCATCGATTGGAACCCTTTCCGGACAGTTATTACTGCTCCACCAATCGGGATAAGCATAGATACTCAGGTCCGATGCTGGAATTCCGTCTTCATACTTAGCGCAGCCATTGACATCGACTCCTTTTTGGAGGATTATCTGGCCGAATTCGACAGCCTCGGTGTCGTTAAGTATTACCGTGAGCTTGCCCGGGGCATAATCCCATTGTTTCTGAACGACTCCTAATCCATCCTTGCGCCGGTGCAAAATGGTTGTTGTGCTGCTCGTGGCTGTAATCAGGTAACTTGTCGGACTCGGCGGTATACCGCCCAACAGGCAGACCCCATCATTATCCGTGCGTCTGCGTCCCCTCTGGCCGCCAATTTCCCTGTATCTTTGGTCGCCAGGCGAAGTTACCGACAGTTCTGCTCCTTCAATAGGCTGGTTTGCCTCATTGACGACCCTCACTTCCATTATGCAGCCCTTGTCGAGTTTGAAATCTTTGACAACTTGTTTATCTCCGCTGAGATTTACGATGGGCATTTTTTGGTAGTCATATATTCCGACGTATTCGTTTGAATCAATCGAGATTCTGTAATTGCCATCCTTGGGGATTTTGCCGAGACAATAAAATCCGTTTGCATCAGTTCCTGCTTTGTACCTGTGCTCTATATTGACGGTTGCATCAGTAACGGGCTTCCCTGTTTTGGTGTCGCTGATGAAACCGCACAGAACACAATTGCGATTCGACTGAATATCATCCGGCTGTGTCGGATTGGCACCATTGATTTGCCTGTTTGGTTCTTTCTCTGGGGCGGCGGCTTCGCTGCTATTGGCAGGCCCTAAAATCAATACGAAACATAAAACGCCAATGCTTATTATCTTTCGAGGGTATGGTTTCAATAACATAATTAAGCTCTCCCAAACAATTATTTGAGATACGATTTTTGAGCCCGTATCGTACTGTGATTTTCTCTCGATAATGCTGATAAGTCAAGAAAAATTTTGTTAAAATTCGATGCCTCGCCGGGCGGATGTCCCCTTATCAAACGGATGCTTTATATTCTTCATCTCTGTCACCAAGTCCGCCATCGCTATCAATTCTTCGGTAGCACCTCTGCCGGTCATAACAATTTCAACGCCAGGGGCTCTTTTATCAATAATACTTTTAATATCTTCGAATTTTGCCAGTCCTTTCGAGAGGCAAAAAATAATCTCATCGAGTATAAGCACGTCGTAAAACCTTTTCTCAGCGGTCTGTACGATTCGCCCGAGGACCTCTTTGATTGCTTTCTGCATCTGCGAGACGGCCTTTTTGTCTTTGAAGGATTTGGACATGTCCCAGGAAACATCGAGGGATTCGACCCTGATTCTGACAGCGCCCAATTGGAGGGCGAAGCGCTCGCCGATATCAAGCGAGGGCGGTTTTAAGAATTGAAAAATCAGTACCTTGTTTCCCTGCCCGGCTGCACGAAGGGCCAGGCCAAAGGCAGCGGTGGTTTTGCCTTTGCCGTCTCCGGTATAAATCTGGACGAGACCTTTTTCGAGCATAACTTTATATTAAACTACAACAGACAAGTTAGAAATCCAAAATAACATTGAGAAAGAACAATTATTTCCTATCGTTACTGGAAACCTGGTTTTGAGAATTCGTATCTGCGGGCAGTTCCGGGCTCTTTCCTGTTGTGGGCAAGTCGGCGATTGATATTTCCGTAGCGAAGTCCGGATAGGAAAGAGAGACGATTTTTTTAAAGGCCATCTTGGTCTTGTCCTTGAGCAGGTCCAGAACGTAGAGGTCGTTGACATTCTGCAGGGCGTTGTTCCTGGCCTCTTCGTCGAGGGAAAGGACCTCATCGGAGCTGAAATCTTCTATAATGTCGTACTTCCAGGGGACGTTCTCGGCCTTTTCAAGGGGCAGCTTGTAGAACTTTCTGTTATAAATCTCGCAGCTTAAGACCTTCGGGCTTGGAAGTGCGATTCGAATCAGCTTCTGTAAGTCATCCACGGCACAATCCAGTTGGTCCAGATTAAAGCCGACCTTTAACTTCGCGGTATATCTCAGCAGGCCCCTTTTCCAGCGAACGGTTATGAGGCGTGTTTTCTTCTCCTTGATTTCCGTGACGCCTTCGGTTCTGTATTCCAGGACGGCCAGTTCGGCTATCGCCTGGATGGATTTGAGTAGGAATGTAGTCGTTTTTGATTTTGTCTTGGGTTTTGCGGCCATTCTCTTACCTATAAAAAATGCGATAAGGCCTGCAATTGCTATAAGGCCGATGGAATATATAATGTCGTAGAGCATTTTAGCTATCCTTTCCGTTTTTTGCTCGCCAGGCGGCAGCGGTTTTCCAGTCACCAACTGCACGCTTTTGCTTTGCCTACGCCTGGTGCGTTCGTTTTCAAAGTTGATTATCGCCTTAGACGATAGTCGAAATAATGTGTTAAGTCAAAGCAAAAGTCCATTGCTGATAAGGTATGAATATCAAATGCTGAATTACAAATTTTATTATGTGTTAAATTCCTTGCGAAATGAGGGTCGATTGTATACATTGGGGCCGGTATTGGCGGCGTAGCTCAGCTGGTTAGAGCATGGGATTCATAAGCCCAGGGTCGTTGG
>CAYVIT010000185.1:0-5182 GCA_964451425.1 uncultured Pirellulales bacterium | reverse complement strand
ATTTATCTTTTAGTTTTTTTATCTGTCAACCAGCGTATAAAAATCCGCGTAATCTGTGAAATCTGTGGCTAATTTTTCTTGTTCAGCAGTTTCTTATTTCGCAGGATGTGGAAATAGTGCTGAGCGAAGCGGTGAGCTTCATCCCGGACGTATTGCAGCAGCTTGCGGGCAGGCGAATGAGCGGGCAATTTCAGCGGCTTAGAGCTTCCCTGCAGGAAAATCAGCTCTTGCTTTTTAGCGATAGAGGCGATTTTCACTGCCGGTGCGTTCATTTCCCCAAGGGCATCCTGAGCAGCGTGCAGATGGCCGAGGCCGCCGTCAATTAAAACCAGGTCAGGCCAGAGTTCTTCACCCCTGAGGGCATATTTGTATCTTCGTTTGACCACTTCGGCAATCATTGCATAGTCATCGATACCCCTCACAGTCTTGATTTTGAATCGCCGATAGCCGCTTTTGAATGGTTTACCGTCAATGAACTTGACCAGCGAGCCGACCGCTTCGGCCCCGGCGATATTGGCAACGTCGATTCCCTCAATAATCCTGACCGGTTCCGGTGTTTTCAGCAATTCTCGCAGCTGCAGGAGGGCTTCGGTGGGGTCGGCGGCAAATACTTCAGGCTGAACGTTTTCGTCGGGTGTGCCCCGGCGGTCAAGCCGTTCAATCAGCCGGATACGGTCCCGAAACATCGCAGCTTTCTCGTACTCAAGATTATTGGCGGCCTCGGTCATTTGTTTTTTCAACTGACGCAGGATAGTGGAACGCTTCGACCGCAGGAATTTTATCAGGTCTCTAACGATTTTTTTGTATTCGCTTTTGTTGATTTTTGCCGCACAAGGGGCGATGCACTGCTTTATGCTGTATAAAAGGCAGGGGCGGAAGAATTTACGCTTTGTGTCCGCTTCCTTGATACTGATAGTGCAGGTTCTGAATTTGAATATTTTTTGCAGTATTACCAAAACGGCCCTCAGGTCCTTTGCCCCGGCGAAGGGCCCGAACAGTCTGCTGCCTGTTGGCCTGGGTTTTCGAGTGATATAGACGCCCGGGAAATCTTCGCCTGTGGTAATTTCCAGATATGGAAAGGTTTTATCATCGACGAGGTCTGTATTGTAGGGCGGGCGAATATCCTTTATCAGGCGGGCTTCGGCAAGCACAGCATCAACTTCCGTTTCAGTTTCCAGAAAATCAACGGTTTTGACTTTGCTAATCATTTCGATGATTTTCGGCCCGCGTGCCGCTGCGAGGTCGCTGCCATGCTGAAAATAGCTGCTGACTCTGGCGCGAAGATTTATGGCCTTGCCGATATATAGGACTTTATCAGCCGAGCCTTTCATAAAGTAAAGGCCGGGGCCGGCTGGAAAGCCCTTTATATTCCGGCGAATTGCCTCGAATTTGTCACTTGTTTTAGTTGACATACAAGTTATGTTAACATCATTGTGAGATTATCGAAAACACATTGCTGTCCTCTGAAAATTTTTTTTCTTTCATAGGTTCAACTGTTACAAGGACTAACAGCGGGGATGACAAATTTGGCCAAAAATTTCTTAATTTTATCTTTACAGTAATCCATTTCATATTTAAGTTTGTAACTTGTTTCTTCCGACTATATATTGTTGTATCACGGGCAATTTTACTACATATTGTGGTTTTGTAAGTCGCACGGAGGCGTATAAATGTCCTATAATTTCGAGCCTGAGAATCCATTCAAGAGTGAGCAATCCGAGGTAAAAATCGTGCTGGGTGAGCCCAAATCAGGATGTTTGAGGATAGAACATTTCTTTTCAACTCCGGGGGTACATCCTTTTGAACAGCTCGAATGGGAGAATTGTTCGGTCAAGATAACCGGTGATGATGGACAGGCGATTTTTGAGCAGGACGATATCGAAGTTCCGGTGTCCTGGAGCCACCTGGCGACTAAAGTAGTGGCGAGCAAATACTTCTATGGTGATGTCGAGACCGGCCTGCGGGAGCATTCGGTAAAGCAGCTTATCCACCGAGTCTGCAAAATGATTGCCGACCATGGAAAACGGGACGGTTACTTTGCCACGGATGAAGATGCTGAGGTTTTCTACAATGAGCTGACTTGGTTATGTGTGAATCAGTACGGGGCATTTAATTCTCCTGTGTGGTTCAATGTCGGTCTTTTCGATATCTATGGTATTACCGGCAGCAAGCACAATTTCCATTGGGACCCAAAGCAGCGAACGACAATTGCCTGTGAAAACAGCTATGAGTATCCGCAGGCATCGGCCTGTTTTATCCAGTCGGTTAAGGACTCGATGGAAGATATAATGAGGCTGGCGACAAGCGAAGCGATGCTGTTTAAGCACGGCTCAGGAACCGGTACCGACCTTTCAACACTGAGAAGCGGTAAAGAGAAGCTCTCCGGCGGAGGCAGACCCTCCGGTCCTTTGAGCTTTATGAGGGTCTACGACCAGATAGCAGCGGTAATTAAATCCGGCGGAAAAACCCGCAGGGCGGCGAAAATGCAGTCGCTGAAGGTCAGGCATCCTGATATTAAGGAGTTCATTACCTGCAAGACTGAGGAGGAAAAGAAGGCGCGGGCACTTATTGAGGCCGGCTATGGCGGTGATTACAACAATGAAGCATACAACAGTGTGATGTTTCAAAATTCCAACCTTTCCGTGCGTGTAACCGATGAGTTTATGCAGGCGGTGGAAAAAGATGACAAGTGGGCTACCTATGCTGTGACAACCGGAGAAAAAATGCAGGAGCATTCGGCACGGCAGTTGATGGAGCTAATTGCCGAAGGTACAAGGATTTGCGGTGACCCGGGCCTGCAATACGACAGTACAATCAATCGATGGCACACCTGCCCGAACTCCGGGCCGATTAACGCCTCAAATCCCTGTAGTGAATATATGTTCATCGACGATTCGGCCTGTAATTTGGCTTCGCTGAATCTTATGAAGTTTCTCAAAGAGGACGGTTCTTTTGATGTTGCAAGTTTTAAAAAGGCGATTCGGCTGTTCATCATCGCTCAGGAAATTCTTGTTGATAACGGAAGCTATCCGGATAAATCAATTACCATCAACAGCCATTTATTTCGTTCTCTTGGGCTTGGTTACGCAAATCTTGGTTCTGTTATTATGAGCCAGGCACTCGCCTATGACTCCGACCAGGCAAGGTCATTTGCATCCACGGTCAGCGCTATTATGACGGGAACGGCTTATGCGGCAAGTGCCGAGATAGCGCAGCTTATGGGGCCATTTGAGGAATTTGACAGGAATAGAGATGCGATGCTTAAGGTCATAAATATGCATCGAAAGAATGCTTATGATATTCCTGAATCTCATTGCCCGGACTATCTCCGTAATGCCGCCAAAGATGCCTGGGATGAGGCTTTTGACGCCGGCTCGAAGATCGGCTTTCGCAATGCTCAGGCAACGGTTCTTGCGCCGACCGGAACGATAGGCTTTATGATGGATTGTGATACTACCGGCATTGAGCCTGACATTGCCTTGGTCAAATATAAGTTATTGGCAGGCGGCGGAATGCTCAAGCTTGTCAACAAAACCGTGCCAATGGCTTTGGACAGGCTTGGCTATAGCGCTGATGATATAAAATCAATCTGCGACTATATCGATGAAAATGAAACTATCGAGGGAGCGGAAAAACTCAGAGACGAACATTTACCAATCTTTGATTGTGCTTTTAAGCCGAGGAACGGCAAAAGGCATATCCATTATATAGCACATCTGAAAATGATGGCTGCGGTACAGCCATTTATTTCCGGCGCTATCAGCAAAACGGTTAATATGCCGAAGGAAAGTACAACTGAAGAAATTAGCATAGCTTATACGGAAGGATGGAGGCTCGGGTTGAAGGCTGTGGCAATCTATCGAGATGGTTCCAAGAAACTGCAGCCTGTTTCAACCAAAAAGCACAGCAAGGCCAAAGCCGCTGCTGAAGTATCCGGCAAGGCAAGGCCCTTCAGGCGTCGTCTCCCGGACACGCGCCAAAGTATAACGCATAAATTCTCTGTAACAGGGCATGAAGGTTACTTGACGGTGGGGCTGTATGAGGACAATCAGCCTGGTGAGTTGTTTATCACTATGGCCAAGGAGGGCAGCACCGTCGGTGGCCTTATGGATGTAATAGGCACTTGTACTTCGATGGCATTACAGTACGGCGTGCCTCTAATCACGCTGGTGGATAAGTTCCGTCATGCTCGCTTTGAGCCGTCAGGAATGACGTCTAACAGGGATATACCCTTTGCAAAAAGCCTGATAGATTATATTTTCTGCTGGCTGGGCTGTCGGTTCTTACCCGGCTACGCGGAGAAGAATACGCCGAACAGAGCGGCAGCGTCAGGTCCAAAGGAAAGTAAAAATACAACAACGGCCAAGCAGCTGGTTGAAAAGGCCAAGGACCTGGCACAGAAGATTGCTGAAGCAAAAGCCGGGACAAAAATTAAAATAGGAACGGCTGTTCGTGAAAAACAGGATTTGTCGACCTCAGAGCTAATCAAGCGCTCTTCTGCCCTGACCAAAAGCATAACTGGCCCTGTGAGTCGTTTTGGGGCTCTGGTTAGTTCAACCGTTGCTGAGGCATCTGGGCCGTTGCAGTCTGAAATGAAGGTTTTGGAGCAATTCAACGCCCAATTCGCGCATTTCTCCGATGATGCCCCGGCCTGCGATATTTGCGGCTCACTTACCGTCCGCAACGGCACCTGCTATAAGTGCTTCAACTGCGGTAACTCAATGGGCTGCTCATAAAATTGATTAAGAGCGTCTAACAAAGAAAATGTCATTGCGAGGCCTGCCTTTTAGGCCGAAGCAATCTCCAACAATAATCAATCATCATTTATCCTTAATCATTTGCAATGGGTGGCAGCCTCAAACTTCTTTTGGGGATGGTTTCATGAAATCATTGCGGGTCCGCCCTGCAGCGCACGCTAAACGAGAAGCTGCGCTGCGAGGGTCGGTCACTTATTTATTAAAAGATTGTTTGACGAAGCTGAATAACGTGGTAAAATGATAAAAACGCAAAAGATTAGAAACTCTTTAAGCTGCAAGGGAAGATAACTAACCTTTGCAGCTTTTTTTGTTTGGCACTATATTTACTGGAGTAACTATGATAAAAAAACTAAAGACCTCGGCTAATGACAGGAAATGTATGTTTCCGGGCTGCAAACATATCTTGAGTATCTATAACCATGAAA
>CAYVIT010000184.1:1671-5192 GCA_964451425.1 uncultured Pirellulales bacterium | reverse complement strand
GATGCTTCATTGTCGCATGCTCCTTATTGCACTTGACTTATCGGCAATTAAATTAAACGGCTTTTGTTGAATTTTATTTAATTATCGGACGCAAGAAATGCCGATACAAGTTTATAGCTTTGTGGCTTTGAGGATTGATATTATAGTGGAATTGAACAACAAGGTAACGTTGGTTTTGTAAGAAAAACAGCTTATTATGTGGAAACCATATAATAATCAATAGTTAAGCTGATGATCTGCAAATGAAGAAGACTCTGCAACAAATTCTTGGGCTTCTTCCTACCCTTGTGGAGGATTTGAATAATGCTGAAGAGAAGCTGGACGGCCAACAGTATTCTCGACGGGTGTATGTACGAACGCTTTTTGCAATGATTGAGGGTGTCACTTATGCCATGAAATTGGCACTTTTCGGAATCGGACGCGAATACTGTAAGTTAAAAGTGCCTGATTTGGTCGTGCTCAAAGAATCTACTTTCGATCTTAATCCCAAAGGTAAAATCCAGGAGAAACCAAAGTACTTTCAAAGTGCTGACAACCTGCGGTTTACCGTTAGAACTGTTGAGCGTGTGTTGAAATCAAGTATTGATCTTGGCGTTGGTACTCAGGATTGGACAAACTTCAAAAAGGCAATAAAAATCCGAAATCATATTACACACCCAAAAAAGCCCGAGGATTTTGTCATATCAGATGCAGAAATAAAGTGTATTTGTTCTGTGAATTTGTGGTTTAATAAAATCGTTAAGGAGATGATGAAAGCCTTGACTGATTATTTCAATTGACCTTTTTGCAGAGCGATAAGATGAAATCGAAGAAGTACTGGATTACGGTTGTTGTATTGTTGGCAGGGTTCCACCCGTATTTTGACAGGTGTACCGCAACTGAGGCAAAGTATTTTTACAGTGAAGGCAACGGTTATTCCATGTCAATACCGGATGGATGGACGCAAGTGCCAGATGATATTTTGCGCCAAGCTCTTGATAAGTCACCATCGGGGGAGGCGAAACAACGTTTGTTATCTCAATATGAAGTGGTATTCCAACACGAAGCTGCTGGCCGGAGGCTTCAATATCCCTATGTGGTTGTTGAGGTAATAAACTATTCCGAAGATGGTCTAAACGGGCAACCCAATGAAGATGACTTTGACTATTTGGCAAAAGATATGGCGAGGAAGCTTTCCGGAGTTTTAGATAAAAATAATCGGATTTATAAGTTTGACCTTGAAATGGAAGTAGCCAACTTGGGCAAGGTCAAAACACAAACGGTTGGACATTTTGGTCGGTATGCAACGGTTCAACTGATGTTTTCTGACTTAAATTCTCATTGGAGTCAATCAAAAGCTGACCGTGATTTAATTTTTGGATCTTTTCAGTTTATTCCGGCGGTGGCTTATAACGAGGCTGCTGCGAGACCTGCAAGACCAGGATTTTTGGAGAGGCGGGCTATGGAGGCGTTGCCTGGTATAGTGCTGGTTCTCATCGTTGTGGGCATAAGTGTTATATGTGGCTTGATCGCAGGAATAGCAAAGCGACGAAAACGCAATCAACTTGAGGATAACCCGGAGAATTCGGAGAATTAAAGGTGTCCGGTACTTTATTGAGTAGTAAACAGAATCATTCAATAAACTAAAAACCCGCAATTCCTGTCAAAAACAATTTCTGTCTTCAGCCGTATTTAAGACGGCGCTATTTATGTGCTTATAAAGCACTTTTTTTGTCATTTTTTGTTGTCTTTTGTGTATTTTGTGCTTTTTCGTGGCAATATTCTTCGTGCCTTTGTATCTTCGTGGCTAATTTTTTTCAAAAAAAGTTGTATTTTCATTGAACATTATAAATAGGTTTGGTATAATTACAATCGCCATAGAAATGGCAGGTATTTAGCGGAGAACCGCACGACCTCGTATCAGCAGATACGAATCCCAGCATGCCTTAGGCAGGGAACCATTTTAAACAGTCAAACCTTTATTTGGCAAAGAGGGCAATGTTTTGAATTTAGGTCATTTATATTTTGATATTGTTTCGGATTTAGGGCTTCGGATTTCGGATTTTGCCAGTCCTGGCATCTTTACACTTGTAAAGGACTCTCTACAAATCAGCTCTTTTATGCAAAACAAAGCCAATTTTCCGGATGCCCTAATGAACGTAATCTCTTTAATAACAGTGGATTATGAAAATATTGCCAATTGCATACTGTGTGAAAACAAACCCAATACAAACCCAATCAAAGCCAATTTCAAAGGCAAAAGATCGAGATGGAGCGGGAATGACAGAATCGAGCAATCGCCAATACCACACAATAATGTATCCAATATATGTAGATTGACAGCGGGTTTGATTGGGTCTAAAATGCCGGTGTTAACTTTTTGAAAGGATTCATTATGGATTTTGAGCAGAATACCAATCAGCCGGGGCCAATGCAGCCCGCGGAGGCAGTCAAGGAACCTGCGAGGAAAGGGGCCGGCTGGAGAATTTTACTGGGCATTATGTTGGCACTTTCGATTATGGCAAATATCGCACTGTTTTTTCTGCTAATCGGCGCAGTTACCATCTTTACAACAGGGCAGCGAGACACTCTTACGGAAGAACTTATACAAAAAGGGCCGCGAGGAAATAAAATTGCTATAATCAAAGTGGAGGGGATAATAGACGGCCTACAAGCTAAAAGTATGCACGAGCAATTAAAGCGAGCCAGTCAGGACAAACGAGTGAAGGGACTAATTATCAATGTCAATTCACCGGGCGGTACGCTTTCAGGCAGTGACCAAATATATAATGAAATCCGAAGGTATCGCAACGAAGCAGGTAAGCCGGTCGTCGCATTTATGCAGGGAGTGGCCGCTTCGGGCGGCTATTACACATCCGTTGCCTGCGATAAAATCGTGGCTGAGCAAACAACAATTACGGGTTCGATTGGAGTGATATTCGGACACTTTGTTTTGCAGCAATTGTTAGAGGACAAGCTCGGTATTCAGCCTGTCATTATCACTTCCGGCCCCAAAAAAGGCTGGCTCAGTATGTTCAAGCCGTTTGAAGAAGAACAGCAGCAATACGTACAGGACAGGCTAATCAATCCCGCATACGAAAGATTCGTTGAGGTTGTTGACGAGGGCAGGCCATCGCTTACATTAAGCGACGTTAAAGAGCTGGCGGACGGCGGTATTTATAGTGCCAAGGAAGCACTAAAGCAAAAGCTTATAGACGATGTGGGCTATCTCGATAAGGCGATAGAGGTGGTTAAGTCGCTGGCGGGAATTGATGAGGCTCAGGTAGTAGAATATCGCAAGCCGTTCTCTTTGACCAGCCTTTTGACTGTACGAAGTAACAACATCTTAAAATTCGACAGAAATATGCTGTACGAGCTTAGTACGCCGCAGCTATTATATCTCTGGACCGGATATTAACGGCCGACAACCGTTAGCTTAAAGGCCAGCAAGTCCAAGGTAATCATATTTTGCCCTGATAATTCCTACTAAAAGACAGGTATTTTTTCTTGACAAGCAGTTAGAGATGTGGTAATGTCACGGT
>CAYVIT010000184.1:0-1571 GCA_964451425.1 uncultured Pirellulales bacterium | reverse complement strand
TAAAAGACAGGTATTTTTTCTTGACAAGCAGTTAGAGATGTGGTAATGTCACGGTGATTGCTTCGTAATCTCTAATCTCGTGTTTGAAGGCATTTCAAATAAGCTTTCTTGCCGGAGGAGGCAGTTGTGGGAGAAAAATTAGCATTTGAAATGTCGTTTCTGTACCCGGAGGATTTTCCCCCACAAAATGGATGTTTCTCGCCTTAGCTTCGGTTGACTGGGCACTATAGGCAAAAATCATAGAGAGGAGAGTCTTGCGATGTTTGCAGGAGACATGGTTTGCGAAAGACGCAAATATGGGGCATCGCGCATTCCCGAGCCATATTCAGGCCGGCCCCTGCTCAATCCCGGTGAGAATCCCGCCTTTCGAATCCAACCTATCGGTGGTTATCTTTCGTCACTAAACGGCCTTTGGCCGTGGATTAATTAATCACTTTTTAAGGAGGATCAAAAATGTGGAAAGTAAATCTAAAAATCTTTGTGGCGTTCTGCGTGTTCATGACGTCACTTACGTTGCCGGCGGCAGAGGGAAAACTCCTAACGGTGGATGATGACGCTCCTGCTAACTATACAAGTATCCAGCCAGCCATCAACTACGCCTCGAATGGCGACGAAATCGAGGTGCGGCCGGGAACGTACAATGAGTACATTGATTTCAAAGGAAAGGCGGTGCGGCTGTACAGCAGCGGCGGGCCGGAGGTGACCACCATCGATGCAAATATTCTGATATTGTTAGAGGATTTTAATGACGGCGACTATGCCGGATGGGCGATTGTAGATCAAGGCGACGTAAGTGGCACCTCGGTATGGTCGGCGGCAACAGGTGAAATGGTGCAGAGCAGTAATATCTATACCGAACCCAAGGCGGATCCCAAAATGCTCGGAACCTTCGCCTGGTGGCAAAATGGGATGTCGTGGACAGATTATCAGGTGACTTTGACCATGAAGTCGGATGACGATGATGCCATGGGCGTAATGTTCCGCTACCAGGACCCATATAATTACTATCGGTTCGTCTGGCTCAAACAGGATCATACTCAGCCTGTCGGGCGCCGACAGCTTGTCAAGATACAGGATGGGCAGTATACGGTTCTGGATGAGGACGATGTCCCTTACACGACTGGTCAGGAGTATGAGGTGAAGATCGTGGTGTCGGGACCGGACGTGGAGGTTTTTATCGATGACGTGTCGGTCCTGTCGACCGGTGATTCGTCCTTCGCATACGGCTCTGTCGCATTGTATTGCTGGGGCAACGTGGGTACTTACTTCGACGACATCGAGGTAAAGCTGCCTGTTTTTCACGTCGTGCAGTGCGCAAGTGGCGAGGATCCTAATACCATCCTCGAGGGCTTTACCATCACAGGCGGAAACGCCAACGGCGCCAACGACCACGACAAGCGAGGCGCCGGCATGCACAACTCTAACAGCAGCCCCACGGTGATAAACTGCATTTTCACCGGCAATACCGCCGAGCGTTATGGCGGCGGGGTGGAGAATTATCCTACGGCCAATCCCGTGTTTATCGACTGCACCTTCAGCGACAATCAGGCGGGCATCCACGCGGGCGGGAT
>CAYVIT010000183.1:0-5236 GCA_964451425.1 uncultured Pirellulales bacterium | reverse complement strand
GCCAACTGGAAGGCGGCTGCGCCATCACCGGGCATTGCTAATCCGTAGAATCCCGGCCGGAAACTCATTAAGAACAGGTTCAGTTGGTCCTTTAGCCAGTGGAAAGTAAGATAGCAAAAACACAAGTCGAAATCATATATCAGGATGATGATATTATCATCATCAATAAACCGAGCGGTATATCTGTTACAAAAGACCGCAGCGGCGCCGCTAAACTTGCCGATATCCTCGGCAAGCAGTTGGGTCAACAGCTACGCGGCGAGCTTCGGCTTGTGCATCGGCTGGATAAAGCCACCTCCGGTGTTATGATCCTTGCCAAGAACATCGAGGCCCAAACGCGCTTTACAAATTACTTCAGGAACAGACTTGTCAAAAAGACATATCTTACTCTTGTAATCGGCATAGCGCCGGGCAAGCAAGGCAGAATCGATGCGCCCCTGACACGGAGGGATAAAAAGGCAGGCCTTATGTGCATAGCACACAAGAAAGGCAAAGAATCGCTTACACATTGGAAGTTGCTTGCCGACTTCGGTTCTGTGGCGTTACTGTCCGTCAGCCCCATAACCGGCAGGACCCATCAAATTCGTGTCCACCTGCCTCACATTGGATTGCCTTTGGCGATTGACCCGCTATATGGTAATACTCGTCCGTTATTTCTCTCTGATTTCAAGACAGATTACCGTCTTGCCAGGGACCAGACTGAAAAGCCGCTTATCGAGCGACTGACACTGCACGCTTATCAAATCCATTTTTTAGAGGCCCAACAAAATAATCCGGATTGTTTTATCGCGGGCCTCGACAAAAAATTCACCGCCACCATAAAAATGCTCACCAAATATAATCCCAAGGGTCTTGACGCATTCACCAATCCTGACGATTTCTCCAGCATCTTAAACACTCAGAGATTATCCTGATTATTTCGTTTTCTTATACTGTATATTCGGCGGTTTTTACTTGACTGTAATGAACTGATTATTGATTATTGACGATTTATAGTTGAATTCATAGACTACAAACCGTAAATTACGTGACTTGAAATTCACAATAACGGAAACAAGGATATGGCTGAGAAAACTGTAAAAGTTGGTCTTGCCGGCTTTGGCACCATCGGTTGTGGTGTTGCAAAGCTGATACTGGAAGAATCAGAGTCGATAGCAGCTAAAACGGGGCTGCGCCTTGAGCTGGCCTGTGTAGTCGATACCGATACCGAATCGGCCCGGCCTGTACAGCTGCCGAAAAGCATTCTTACGAATGATATAAACAGGCTTCTAAATGACGAGACAATTCAAGTAGGTGTCGAACTTATCGGCGGCACGGGTGCAGCAAAAGATGTCCAGCTCAAGATGCTCAATGCGGGGAAAGACGTAGTTACGGCGAATAAGGCCCTATTGGCCGAGCACGGCAGCGAACTTTACGAAGCGGCACACAGGAACGGACGATGTATAGCCTTTGAAGGCAGCTGTGCAGGAGGTATACCGATTATTTCAGCCATACGCACCGGATTGGTCGCAAACAATATCACTGCAATGTACGGCATCGTGAATGGAACGTGTAACTATATCCTCTCCGAGATGACCAGTAAAGACGAGGAATTCTCCGAGTCGCTGATCCAGGCCCAGGAAAAAGGTTATGCTGAGGCGGATCCCGCGCTCGACATCAGCGGCGGGGACAGCGCACATAAACTGGCTATCTTAGCTTCTATTGCGTTCGGGTACGAAATCGCACTTGAGGACATCTTCGTTGAGGGTATTGAATCAGTATCAAAAACCGATATTCGCTACGGTGGAGAAATGGGCTATATCCTGAAATTGCTGGCAATAGGACAAAAAGACAAAGATGGCAAAGTCTCACTGCGTGTGCATCCGTCCTTTATCACCAAGGATAGTCCGCTTGCTCGTGTAAATGGTCCGTTTAATGCCATCAGTATCTTCGGCAGTGCCGTCGGGCAGGTAATGTACTACGGGCGTGGTGCGGGAATGATGCCTACGGCAAGTGCGGTTGTTGCGGATATTATCGATGTAGCTCTTGGTAATTCGGCCACTACTTTCCGACACCTGCATCTAAAACCAAGGAGCGAAACAGAGTTGCTGATAGAGAAAATCGGCAATTGCGTGAGCAGGTTTTATATAAAGGTTCTGGCAAAGGACCAGCCGGGCGTTGTGGCCAGCTACAGCAAGGTACTTGGCGACCACGATATAAGTATATCCGGTGCACTACAACACGAAGGTACGGGTCCTAATAATACCGTTCCGGTTGTAATCATAACCCATCCCATACAGCAGAAAAATATGACTGCCGCTTTAAGCGAACTTGCGGAACTGGATGTTCTCAGCGGAAAGCCTGTTTGTATCAGAATCGTAGATATTCCAGAGGACAAGGATTGATGACTAAGTACGTTATAATAGTTCCCGACGGGGCGGCGGACAAACCACTGGAGCAGTTCGGTGGAAAGACCGTACTCGAAGCTTCAGAGACGCCCAATATGGACGAAATCAGCACGCAGGGCAGGCAAGGGCTTGTACAAACAATTCCTGATGATATGGAAGCCGGCAGCGATGTTGCACAAATGAGCCTTCTTGGGTACGACCCGCGCCAATACTACACGGGCAGAGCGCCAATAGAAGCCGTGGCCCGCAACATCAATATATCCAAAGATGACTGGGTTTTTCGATGCAATCTGGTTACTATCGCCGACGGTAAAATGGCAGACCACAGCGCCGGACATATCTCGACCGAAGAAGCCAAGTCACTGATAAAAGAGCTAAATGAACAATTAGGCAATCAGGATTTTCAGCTTTATCCGGGCGTAAGCTACCGGCATCTGTTGGTCTTCAAAGGTCAGGATTTCGACGTTCATACATATCCTCCGCACGACTACATAGACCGGAAAATAGAAAAGATTCTGCCTCGCGGTAAAGGGGCTGAAATTCTTATCGATTTAATGGCTCGTTCACAGCAACTTTTCATCAATCACGACATTAATAAAGTCAGAAAAGACCTCGGTGAGAATCAGGTCAGCTCCATCTGGCTATGGGGACAAGGTAAGAAAACGCTGATGGAGAGCTTTCAAAAGCGATTCGGACTCCGGGGCGCCACCATAACCGCTGTCGACCTGGCGCGGGGTATTTCAAAGCTGATAGGCTTCGACGTGATAGAGGTTCCGGGCGCTACGGGCTTTGTCGATACAAATTATCAGGGCAAGGCCTCAGCGGCGATAGAAGCGCTCGATAAATACGACCTTGTTTTTGTCCACATAGAAGGGCCGGACGAAGCATCTCATAACGGCAGTGCCGAGATGAAGAAAAAAGCCATCGAGCAAATTGATAAGTATATTGTCGGGCCGGTGCTTGAGGCGCTGCAGAAGTACAAGAGCTGGCGAATTTTGGTTATGCCGGACCATCCGACGCCCATTTCAAGCAGGGCTCACTCATCCGAGGCGGTCCCCTTTGCTATGGCAGGAGATAATGTCAGCGGCATTCTTCACAGCACTTTCAGCGAGGTCAATGCCGCCGAGTCGGGATTTAGAATAGACAATGGTTTTGAAATAATGGAATACTTTCTAAAAAGCTAAAGGAGAGGATTGTTCAAGACGAGCTTGAAAGATACACTATTTTTATAAGGGATAACAATGGCAATAATTGTACAAAAATTCGGCGGGACTTCGGTCGCTGACGCGTCAAAGATTCGCCGGGCCGCTAAGCGAGTAATCAAGGCGGTAAAGAACGGCTATCAGGTCGTAGTGGTTGCTTCAGCCCGCGGGAAGCAAACCGACGAACTAATCGCCGATGCAATGGAGCTAAATCCCAATCCACCGAAACGTGAGATGGACCAACTGCTAAGTACAGGTGAGCAACAATCAGTCTCACTCTTTGCTATGGCACTCGATGCTATGGATTATGATGCCATCAGCTTCACGGGCGGGCAAATCAGGATGATTACCGACGGCGTTTATACAAATGCAAAGATAAAAAGCATCGATGCCGAGCGAATTCATAAACAACTGGATAACGGCAAAATTGTGATAGTTGCCGGCTTTCAGGGCATAGACGAGAATGAAAATATAACAACACTGGGCAGGGGGGGGTCAGACACAACGGCAGTTGCAATAGCAGCAGCTCTGGGAGCCGAGGAGTGCGAAATATATACTGACGTGGACGGAATTTACACGACCGACCCCCGACAGTTTGCGAATGCCGCGAAAATAAAAGAAATCAGCTACGACGAAATTCTTGAGCTGGCAAGCCTTGGGGCAGGCGTCATCCATAACAGGGCGGTCGGTTTCGGTAAAAAATACGACGTTAAAATACACGTAAGAAGCAGCAGCGAAGAACAAGAAGGAACACTAATTACTCACGAGGTGCCACAAATGGAAGGTGTAGTAGTTACAGGGGCGACAGTACAAGAAGAAATGGCCAAGATAGGCCTTGTTGGCGTTGATAACGTTCCGGGTAACGCCGCGAAAATATTCGCCAGACTGGCAAATGCCAAGGTGATTGTCAATGACATTGTTCAAACAGAAGTCAGCAGTGAAAAGGCAAACCTGTCTTTTATGATAGGAGCTTCCGACTTGAACGCTGCGAAAAAAGCTGTCAAAGAAATCCAAGACGAAGTTAACTGCGAACATATTTTCGTTCGAGAGGACATTGCTGAGATTTCCGTAGTTGGACTCGGTATGCGAAGCCATTACGGTGTCGCAGATACAATGTTCAGTGCCCTGGCCAAAGCCAAAGTTAATATCGATTCAATTACAACAAGTGAAATCCGCATCAGTTGCATTGTCAGTAAAGATGAGGCCCAGAAAGCCCTTGAGGCTATTTGTGTAGCTTTCGAGTTAGATAAACCAGGCGAAGAAAGAAACAAGGCCTCTTAACTTCCGACCTGCTTAGTGGAAGTCGGACACCTATGGCTATTCGCTTGTCAATGGCTGCTAAATGTCGCGTAAAGCAAACAGAGCTAACTGTGCGATGAGCAGGTATCATAAAGCCTGCATCATTGCCCTATGCCTGACTGCTGCGGCAGTTTTTATCTGGCTTGACCACGGCCTGCTTAACCACAGAGAGCGGCAGGGACCGAAGACCGAAGATCAAGCAAGTGCCTACGACCTCGAAAAGTACCACAAGAAAACCTTCGCCGTGGTAAAGGTCGTTGACGGCGATACCATTGACATAGACATCCCTGACGGTCAATACAAGCAGACGAGAGTAAGACTGTGGGGAATTGACACGCCGGAGACTAA
>CAYVIT010000182.1:0-5382 GCA_964451425.1 uncultured Pirellulales bacterium | reverse complement strand
GAATACCAAAAAAAGTCAATCATAACCATTGACGGATGGCCTCATAGCAGCCCCGTCCTTTGGGCGGAGTCGTCTTTATATTTAGCCCCCGACACTGTCGGGTCTCTTCTTTTGAACATTAGTATTTAGAATTTGTGTAGGATTTAGAGCTTAGTATTTAGGATTTCTTGTGCCTCATCTCCGCATTCACTCATTCGCGTATCAACGCATCCACGCTACAAATTATATTCTTTTATCTTCCGGTAGAGCGTTCTTTCGCCGATGCCTAAGATTTTTGCGGCCTTTTCGCGGTTGCCTTTCGTTTTGGCCAATGTGTCTAAGATAGCCTGTTTTTCCAGCTCATTTAACGACACGCCCGCTAAACGGGCCGGCGCCCCGGCACCGGCAGCCAACTGGCGCCTCTGATATATCTCAGGCGGTAGATCCTGCACATCGAGTTTGTCCCTGTCGCACATTACAACCATCGTCCTGATACAGTTTCGAAGCTGGCGAATGTTGCCGGGCCAGTCGTAGTTCATAAGAATCATTAAAGCAGCCTCGGTTATACCGGCAACTTCGGAGCCGGTCTCGGCAGTGGCTTCTTTGAGAAAATATTCTGTAAGGGCAGGTATGTCATCGGCCCTGCTGCGTAATGGCGGTAGAGTAATGTTTACACCCTTGATTCTAAAGTACAAATCCTGCCTGAATTTTTTCTGTTCTATAAGCTCCGTCAGATCATGGTTTGTTGCGCTGATTATGCGTACATCCACTACAATCGGCTTATGGGAGCCGACGGGTATAACGATGCCATCTTCGATAACCCGCAGCAGTTTGGCCTGCATATTCGGCGCCATATCACCGATTTCATCCAGCAGAAGCGTGCCCTTGTCGGCTATCTCGAACAATCCCTTCCTGTCACCGGCTGCACCGGTAAAAGCACCTTTGGCGTGGCCGAACAATTCGCTCTCTAACAAGGTCTCCGTCAGGCCCGCGCAATTTATCGGCCTAAACACCCTGTTCCGCCGTGGTGAATTGTTATGAATCGCCCTCGCCAGCAGCTCCTTGCCCGTTCCCGATTCACCTTCAATAAGAACAGATATATTAGTCGGCGCCACGCGCCGCAGGACCTCGAATATACCCTCCATTGCTGGATTCCTGCTCCGCACACCCTCAAATTCGAAACGCCCTTCGCTTGTCTCGCTCCCTTTTGCTTTACGCTGAATTGCAGATGAAGCCTTTCTGCAGGCCTGGCCAACAAGTGTACGAAGCTGGTCAATATCAATCGGTTTAACAAGATAGTCGTATGCCCCCCGCCTTATTGCTTCCTTACAGGTATCAATGGTTGCATAAGCCGTTATTAGAATAACTTCCGTTTGACCATTTTCGCTCCTGGCCTCTTCGAGTATGGCCAGACCGTTAATATCACCATCCAGTTTCAAATCCGTAACAACAACATCAACTTGTTGATTGCGTACAATCTCCAGCGCGTCTTCGGCGCTATAAACAGCGATTGCCTTCGCGCCCGATTTATCAAGCGCTTCGGCGATCCCGTCCGCCTGGTCACGCTCATCGTCAACAACCAAAATCACACAACCTTTTTCTCCCAAACTGGCACCTCATGGTTTCCGGATAGGCAGCTTTATGGTAAAAGACGTTCCTTTGCCCGGCTCGCTGTCAACGCTTATTCTACCTTTATGTGCCTCGACAATCTTTCTTGCCGTCGGCAAACCCAGTCCGCTCCCCTGCAGACGAGACGAATAATAAACATCGAAAATCTTCGGCAATTTATCCGGGGCGATACCGCTGCCGGTATCACTAATTTGAATCACTGCTTCTCTTTTCTCCCGTGCCGTTCGTATGAGCAGCTCCCCGCCGTCGCTCATAGCCTGCTGGGCGTTAATAAACAGATTCAATATCACCTGTTTTAACATACCTTCATCGGCTTTGCAAATTAGTGATTTGTCATACAATTGCTGCCTGATAATTACAGAATGACTGCCCGCCAGGGGCGAATAAAAATCAATCATGTCACTCATGAGTAAGCTTATATCAACATCGACCAGCTGTAATTCGGTCCTGTCAATATAGCGAAGAAAACCCTCCAGAATCTGCTCAAGCCTGACCGTCTCTTTTTCAATAACAGCTATTTTCCGCAGTGCCCTCGTAAATCCAAGGCCGCTTTGTCCCCGGCCTGCCTGGCCGGCTTGAGCAGACTTTGCAGCCTCCAATTCCTCCCTGACGAGCTTAAGATTAATCTTAATAGAGGACAAGGGGTTTTTTATCTCATGGGCAAGCTCGCCCGTCAACCTGCCTAATTCTTCAACTCCTATTTTCACTGCTGAGTTCGCCGACTATAATCTTAATTTTTTAACTGCCCCACAACTTGACCGTTGGTGTTATAATTCCCCGCACTCTTTGTACGCCCTGCCGCTGATATTCTTCCTAACCTGCGTACCTAAGCAGAATTATCATTCTTTGGCTGCCGGCTTCTGGTCTTTCGCTGCCGGCTTCTGGTCTTTCGCGTCCTTCTTAGCAAGAGCAGCTTTGCGAGAAAGTCTAAGTCGGCCCTGGTCATCAATCGCCAATAATTTTACAGGTATCAAGTCACCCATTTTGCAGACTTCATCGACGCTCTTGACGTAACCATCGCTTAATTCGCTAATATGGCACAGGCCCTCAACACCCGGTGTAATTTCAACAAATACTCCGAAATCTTTTACAGAGACGACTTTCGATTGCTGATAAATCTGGCCCACTTTCGGCGGCGACGTCATTGATTCGATAATTTCTTTGGCCTTGAGATAACCGTCACCACCAACACAGCTTATGTAGATAGTGCCGTCCTCTTCAATTTCAATGGTCGTCTCTGTTTGTTCCTGAATGCTCTTAATCATCTTGCCGCCCGGACCGATTACTTTGCCAATAAACTCAGGGTCGATTTCGATACTTATCAGCTTCGGTGCATACTTACTTAATTCGGGTCTGGGTTTACTGATAGCGGCGTTCATAATCTCCAAAATCTTCAGGCGGGCCGCTTTTGCCTTCGCCAGTGCCTCGACCATAATGTTATGGGCCAAACCCTCGGCTTTTATATCGAGCTGTATCGCCGTAATACCATCAACAGTACCGGCGACTTTGAAATCCATTTCGCCATAATGGTCTTCCTCACCCATAATATCCGTGAGCAATTCGTATCGACCGCTTTCGTCACTAATCAAACCAATTGATATACCGGCAATGGCTTTTTTTATTGGGACGCCGGCATCCATCAGGGCCAGTGAACCGCCACAAACCGAAGCCATTGAACTGGAACCATTTGACTCGGTAATATCCGAGATAATCCTGATAGTGTATGCAAATTCATCCTCCGGCGGCCTGACTTGTTCCAATGCCCGCTCGGCCAGTGCCCCATGCCCGATTTCTCTTCGGCCCGGCCCACGAATCGGGCGTATCTCACCGACAGAAAAGGGCGGGAAGTTATAATGGAGGGTAAAATTCTGAGTGTACTCTTCCTGTAGGCCATCTATAATCTGTGCATCTCTGATAGTACCAAGCGTTACACTTACTATTGATTGCGTTTCGCCGCGAGTAAATAACGCCGAGCCGTGATTTCTGGGCAGAATACTTACTTCACAATCAATCTGACGAACATCTTCGTAGCCTCTGCCATCAAGCCTTTTGCCTTCCAACAGCAGCTTCTTAATAACCCCGCCTTCTATCTTGCCAATAATTCTTTTGACCATTCCCCTGTCATATTTTGCTTCGTCACCATCATCGGCTTCACAGTATTCCGTAAGAATCTGCTTGATCAATTCCGCCACAGCGGTATTTCGTTGCTGCTTACCCGGTATCAGCTTTAGCTCGTAAAGCTTATCCGATATCTTCGAGGAAATCTCCGCCGCAAGCTGCTCGTTTGTCTCCTGAAGGGGTATCTCCTTTTCAACACCAACCTTTTCACGAAGCTCCTCGATGATTTCACAAACCTCGGCAACCGTTTTATGGGCCGTTGCAATAGCCTCAGCAATCACATCCTCCGACAACTCTTTGGCGCCGACCTCAATCATATTCATCGCTTCTTTACGCCCGCCAAGAAGCAGGTTCAGGTCACCGTCTTCAATTTGCTTGTGAGTGGGATTGACTATAAATTCCCCGTTTACTCTTCCTAATCTACAGGCGCCAATGGGCCCCAAAAATGGAATTTTACTTATGGTAAGCGCCGCACTGGCACCTATCATTGCCAGGACATCAGGGTCGTTTTCACCATCAAAACTTAAAACGCTCGCCATTATCTGCACTTCCTGGACATACCCCTCAGGGAACAACGGGCGAATAGGCCTGTCAATCTGCCTTGCCGTGATGGTTTCTTTAGTGCTTGGCCTGCCCTCGCGTTTAATAAAGCCGCCGGGGAACTTGCCTGCCGCACTCTGCTTCTCTCGATAGTCAACGCTCAGCGGGAAAAAATCGATATCTTCACTTCTGGGCGGTGCCGTTACCACGGCAACAAGGACGACCGTCTCACCATATTGAACTACAACTGCCCCGTCTGCCTGTTTAGCAATTTTCCCGGTTTCGATTGATAAATTTCTGCCCCCGATTTGCCTTTCTACTCTACATACATCAAACATAAACTTCTACCTTCTTAAATTCCGCTGTGTGTCGTGCGTGATGTGTACCGCGTAAATTAAATATAGACGCAATACGATATACGCAATACGCACGACGATTAATTACTTTCGCAGGCCGAGCCGGGATATAACTTCCTTATAACGCCTGACGTCTTTTTTGCTTATATACTTAAGCAATGCCGCCCTTGTCCCGACCATTTGCAGTAAGCCGCGTCTGGATGCGTGGTCTTTACGATGAATCTTGAGATGCTCGGTAAGGTCATTAATCCGTTTCGTCAATATAGCAATCTGTACTTCGGGCGAGCCCGTGTCGCCGTCGTGAGTCTCAAAATCGCTGATAATCTTCTCTTTTTCCTGCTTAGCTAACATTTTTCAGGCAAATTCCTTCCTGTTCATCCGCATCTTGTATTCCATTAGATTTACACTTCACAATAGGCCGGATACGAAATATATCCTTAGACAATCTTCATATTATAAAATTCAAACCTAGTATTGTAATCTGCTATTACCATATCCGCAAGCCTTTTCTGCGACAATAAATGATTAAAATGGAAAATGACCGGCTTTTTATGCAAATAAGGGCATAAGAACATAAGGCATAAGCACAAAATCGCATTCTTATCGGTCTTATATTCTTTGTGTGTGCCCACGTAGGGGCGACCCCATGTGGTTGCCCCTCTCATCATTTTCCCCTTTTCCTTCTTCATTCGACATTCCTTGCTCGATATTCGATATTCTTTTTCCCCTTTTTTCTTGCCCTACTCCCTTCTCATGTACG
>CAYVIT010000181.1:0-5395 GCA_964451425.1 uncultured Pirellulales bacterium | reverse complement strand
TTCCTCAGTGCGGCGTTCGATTTTGATTCGCTTGAGCCACTTCTGACCCTCCTCAGTCACAAAAACTATTTCCACTTTGTCACCTTCGCGCAGATTGCGAGCGGCGTGCATAAAATCGTCGTTGCGAGGCACGAGGATGGTGACATGGTCATCGCTTTCAAAGGGCTTTACAACAACAGCTAAATACTGGCGGTCGCCGAGCCAGTGTTCGGCGTTCCGCAGAAAGACGCCGGCAAAAGCACCTTCTCTGTCGCGTTCTTCAGCCTGCAACAGGGAGGCGAATAATACAGTTGTAATCAGAGACACTACCAAGATTTTGAATTGAATCTTCATAACATTATTCCTCCAACAAAATTTAATAAAACCAATCTCCCACGTCGTTCGTGGGCATTTAATATTTTTTACCAAATAAAATCGGTGAATTCAATAAAATTATCGGGCTTTTTTTGAGCATTCAGGACCTTGCAGTACTCAGACCTTCAGTTAGTGGATTTTCGGCTGTTATTGTTTAGTACTCTAACCCTATCCTTGCCCTCGAATGGGGTTCCGTCTGTGAAATTACCGGTGACTGACAGCTCGACTCATGTTTAGAGAAGAGCGTCGAGGCATTCGACTCCGGCCAATTATGTTGACGGTATCGATACCGTAGAAATATTGGCCGGTCTTTAGTCGGCCGACAACCTGCAATTCGACCTGGCCATTATCAGGTACAGCCTCCATTAATTCGGCCTTATCAAAGAAAGCAAGAATGCTCGTCTGCTGAGCGCCGCGTCTTCGAGACTGAAAAATATATTGATGGAGCGCTTCGACGCCGCTGGGATAAAGCAGAAGCGGCTTGTCGGTATCGATTTGTCTTTTCGTAATACCTTCGGGTAAACGAACCGAGGCCAATATGTACTTCTGCCGGCTGCGCCGATTAACTGTCCTCGGAAGTACCTTCAATTCGCCCTGTATTGCAACAGCCTCGTATGCACCCATATCGAAGTCGGCCAATTCAACGTTGTTGTCGATAGCGGGAAAATCAAAAGGCCGAACGTTGCCTTCAATGTCCTCATACACTCCGGCATCCGTCCCAGCATCGATGCACGGAGAGCCGGCCCGCAGACGATAGTCGCCATCGACCCAGAAATTATCATTCGCATCGTCAGGCGTTCCGTTCGCATCCCAGTAACCGGGATCAATAAAGCATGGGTCGGCATCGATATTTCCCTCACCCGGCCAGCCGCCTTCGACATCACTGTAAATTACCAATGGAATCGTTCCATAAATTTCCATGGGTGTATCACCCCAGAGAATACAATTAGTCAACGTTGGTACGCTATTGCTGTTAAATATCCCTCCACCACGCCAGCCAGCCAAGTTTCTGTTGAATGTGCAGTGGGTGAGCTGCGGCTGGCTATCATCGTAATTGTACATTCCACCACCGCTGTGTGCCAAATTTCCACTGAATATACAGTTCGTCACAGAAGGGCTGCTGTATTGAAAATTACATATTGCACCCCCCCAATTCCTGGCTGAGTTGTCAATGAAGTTGCAGTTGATCATTATTGGATTGCTGTAATAATTGTTATCCATCCCACTGCCGCTTGTTGCCGAGTTGCCGCTGAAAGTGCAATTTACAATCACTGGGCTACTTAACGTATTATGCATACCACCGCCGTCCCAGCCAGATGAGTTCCAGTTAATAATACAATTGGTAATCGTTGGATTGCTGTTATAACATCGGATGCCAGCGCCTCGGCTTTCTCCTATGTTGCCGGTGAGCAGACAATTGCTGATCGTCGGGTTGCTTTCTTCCCAGTACATCCCACCTCCATCGAGCCTTGTGTAGTTCCCGCTAAAGGTGCAGTTGGTCACGGTTGGGCTGCTGTGTGAGCTAAGCATCCCACCGCCACAACGATTTATATAATCGTTGCCGTTGGCATTGCCAGCGGTGATGGTGAAGCCGTCGAGCACTGCTGTCCCGTCGGTTCCGCTGCCGGTTACAACATGATAGCTGTTCTCGCCGTTATTGGCAAAGTCGGGACCATCATCTCCGTTCAAGTCTCCGCTCAAAATGGTTTGGAACAAATCAATATCCCGGGCGTTGGGATCGGGTTCACCAAAACCGGCATAGCCGCCTTTAATTGAAACACCGTTGACAAGCTGGAAGGTTGCATCGCGGTCGCCGGGTGTGATGCCAGCGCCCTGGTCGGGTTTGTAGATGCCTTGGGCGACCCAAATCTCATCGCCGCTATAGGCGGCGGCAAGAGCATCCTGCAAATAAATGAACGCATCCTTCCAGTTTGAGCCGTCGTTTGCACCGGCAGCGTCGTCATCGACATAGATTGTTCGCGGAACAGGCGTCATAAGGAAAGGGTGAAGTTCGCCTGCTTCAGTTACGCCGTAGCCCACGATCTGACCACGGTTATTGATGTCAAGAGCATATCTTAACTCTTTCCATTTAGAATCAGCAGGCAGCACGTTATTGAGGTTAACCATTCCGTTGATCATATCCCAGAGGAAAGCATGATTCAAAAAATCATTTGCGTATGTAAGCGTTGAATTACCAACCACCTGTCCGATTTCGTTCATGCCCTTAGCATAGCTCATGCGTCCACCAAGAGTGCCCAAGTTAATCATTTCACCATCTTCCCAAAGGAAGGGACGCCAGTCGCCATTTTGAAAGCACAAAATTCCCGCTACTTGTCCAGAATTATTGATAGCTTTACCAGCGCACCACCAGGCCCCCCATGCGGGTGGTAATTCCATACGGGTCAGCTGGTTAGTATTATTATCCCATATATAAGAAATGCTACCTACCACTTGGCCGGCATCGTTGATGCTGTAGGCGGAGTCTATTTTGTCTCCCGTGAGGATTGACACGTCTTTCATTCCACTGGTTCTATCCCAAATGAAGCAATGCCCGGGATAAGCAGGATAGGTAACTTGGGCTTCAAATTTTCCGACTACCTGACCTTTATTATTAATCCCCAATGCCTGGTAGCGACTACCTCCACTGATTGTGCCCAAATTTTGAATCTCACCAGGGTCGGCATGTCCGTTTTGGTTGATGTCTTCCCAGAGGAAAGCATTGATAGGATGATAAAGGGAATCGCTATATGAATACCCAACGACTTGACCAAACTCGTTGATGGCAACAGCTATGCTATTATCATACCCGAGTGTCCCCAGGTCCTGCATCTCACAAGGATCGGATTGACCATTGCCGTTGGTGTCTTCCCAGAAGAAAGCGTTGTTGCCTGAACCTCCAACAACCTGCCCGGCATCGTTAATGCTGTACGCACAACCATCCTCGCCACTGAGAGTACCGAGGTCGATGACTTCGTATCTGGGCTGTGCGGCGAAGATTGGCTGAGCCAGAAGAAATAATACTGCACAAATTTTCAGCGTGGTTATAAGATATGTTTTAGCAGCCATTTTCGAACCTCCTTTCGCCCCACTTGGGGGCAAAACCTCTTTTTTTATGGCGAATGGAAGCACGGCAGGAAGCTGAAAGTATCGCTTCGCCAACTAAAAATTCGATACCAAGTAGTATAACTAATAAAAATAGGGGAGTCAAGGAAATTTTATAGGACCTGTGATGTCCAGGGAACATCGTATCCCCCTCGTGATGAACTATCCCTAAGTGGTTACGATGTACCCTATTATCCCTATATCGTGAAATTTACCAAAATCATTGAAATTTCGTTAAATTTACATTACGGCCACTTTTTAAGGTGGTTTAAGGGCTAAAAAACCAATTTTTGGAAGGTACAAAAAAAGGAGACAAAGGCGATTCATATCGTCGTTTTCGTCACCCTGCCTCCCTGCTGCGATGTGCCTTTACTACTACTAATAGAGCGAAACCGCCCGGATGCACACGCAACATATATATTACACCACAAAGCAAAACACCCGTCAATAAAATAGTGCAAATCTCAGATTTTTTTCACATCGTTAAACACAAGTCTAACATTGTCGGGACTAATCCACTTCTATGAGCTGATAATCGGTGGTGCCCAGGCCAATACGTTCCGCGTGCTCAATCTGGAAACGCGGGTCCATTTCTTTTTTGCCGAGAAGCTCGGCTATTGTTTTGCCGCTTCTTTTCTGTACGATATCTATTGATGCCTTATCCACGGCTACGGGGTCGGTTGAGGCGAGAATGCCAATGTCATCCACAATCTTCGTCATATCCTTTTTGTCGAAACAATCGCAGTCACCTGTAACAGACATAACGAAATTAAACGAAGCGATGCGGTCTTTCTTTCCCTTTAAGACACCCAGGGCATGCTCTGCGATGCTTTTTTGCACAATCGGGTTTTCAACGCCCCAGTCATATTTGACTGCATCAAACCTGCATACAGCCACGCACTCTCCGCAGCCGATACACTTATCCTTGTTGATTTGAGCCTTAACTTTACCAAGCGTAATCGCGTCAGCAGGACAATGGTCGAAACAATCACCACAAAGCGTGCATTTGTCGCTGACGCTGGGCCTCAAAGCCGCATGCTGTCTCATCTTACCCTTTCGGCTGGAACAGCCCATTCCAAGTGTTTTCAAGGTGGCCGCTGCGCAGGCGGCGGGATGGCCTGTAAAGTGAGCTATCGAAAGAATCGACTGGCATCTTACGATATCGGATGCAATTAAGACATCCCTGTTCAGTTCGCCGTTGATTTGTACAGCCGTCTCTGATGTTCCGAATATGCCATCAGGGGCAATAAAGGGAATTCCAAGCGTGGACACATTAAAGCCGTGCTCATCGGCCAAGATGGCATGGTCGATTGCGTTGTGCCTTCGGCCTGTATACAGGGTGCTCGTATCAGCAATAAAAGGCTTAGTTTTTAGCGCAAGCAACTCTTCAACCAGCCCTTTTATACAGGGTGATTTTATATACGTATTGTTGGGCGGCTCGCCAACGTGGACTTTGACAGCGGTAAAATCGCCCTGCTTGAAGCAGCGTGCAAAGCCGCCCTGCTTAAACAACCTGCGGGCTTTTTCCGAAATTACGTGCTCACCGTCATCGACAGCAGCTTTGATAAAATATACGTTCGAAGTCATAATAGAACCTTAAGAATATACCATTTTTCAAACCAATAACATCACGGCTATTGTACTATAGTTTTTAATCGCATCAAGGAAGTATTATAACACGATTCAAATCCGAACTTCGGCATTGACACGCTCGATACGGAAGTATATTCTCGATGAATAATGTTCAACGGAATTAAAGAAGATTGTTTAATTAAACAGGTCAGAAAAATAGTTTCATTAAGGAAAGTAATGTTATGGGTATTCGTGGAGTGGTGTTTGGAGCAATAATCGTTACGTTTTTCAGCGTAGTTTTTACGGCGGAGGATTCACAAGGTAAACCGTTTGTTATCAAGCTGGCCATTCCCGCTCCCAAGGACTC
>CAYVIT010000180.1:0-5416 GCA_964451425.1 uncultured Pirellulales bacterium | reverse complement strand
AAAAAAGGCGACAGAGTCTGTTTCGATTCAACTGTTTATTGCAATCAATGCGAGCAGTGCCGGGCCGGTTTTTATAATCGCTGTGAACATCGCCGGGTACTGGGTGTCTCTACACCGGATTTCAAAAGGCATGGCGCGTTTGCAGAATATGTTGCGGTGCCGTGGTGGATTGTCTCGAAGATTCCAGATAATCTGTCCTTCACAAATGCGGCACTGCTGGAGCCCGTATCAATCGGTGTACACGCCGCCAATAGAGCCCCCCTGTCGACTGACGATACGGTCGCAGTCATTGGGGCCGGGACAATAGGTCTTTTTATTCTGCAGGCTGTTAGGCTAAAGGGAGCCGGTAGAGTTTTCGTTTCAGATATTAATGAATTTCGGCTTGATATAGCGAAGAAGCTGGGAGCGAATGAAGTCATCAATCCTGAAAAGTCAGACCTAAAAGAAATCGTCTTTGAAAAAACAGACAATAAAGGTGTAAATGTTTCTTTTGAAGCGGTCGGGTATGCGAGCACCTTTCAGGATGCTGTTTCCTTGACAAAGATGGGGGGACACCTTGTCGCCGTCGGCAATTTGGAAAAGACGGCGGAGTTTGATTTGCAGCAGTTTATTGCCGGCGAGCTTACTTTCACAGGCTCGTACGCCAGTTCAGGCGAATTTCGTGACTGCATAGAGCTGGTCGCTTCCGGCAAAATCGATGTGGAGCCGCTAATCAGCGATGTCTTGCCGTTGAAAGATGGGCCACGCGCTTTCGAGCGGCTGCTCAAGGCTGAAGAAAATTTGCTGAAAATCGTTTTGGAACCATAAAAAACTTATGTCACCCTGAGCGCAGCGAAGGGTCTGGGTTATTCTTGAAAGTTAAAGGAAGTAAAGATGCAGGATTTATTCGACCTTTCAGAAAAAGTAGCCATTATAACAGGGACGAGTCGTGGGCTGGGCCAGTACTTTGCCAGGGCTCTTGCCATGGCGGGGGCCGACCTGGTGATTACCAGCAGGGACATATCGAGGCTGACCGAATTCAAACAGGAAATAGAGTCCCTTGGAAGAAAGGCGTTACCAATTCAGTTGGATGTGCTTTTACAAAGTGACATTAAAAATATGGTCAGTATAGCCATAAAAGAATATGGGAAGATTGATATCCTGGTCAATAATGCCGGCTTAAATATCCGAAGGCCAAGCACCGATGTTTCGCAGGAAGATTGGGACACCGTATTGGATACGAATCTCAAGGGCAGCTTCTTCTGTGCCCAGGCGGTGGCGAAGGAGATGATAAAAAGAAACTATGGCAGGATAATAAACGTCGGTTCGTGTACGTGTGTTTTCGGTATGGAGGGAATTGTACCTTATACGGCCAGTCGGGGCGCTATTTTATCGATGACCAGAAGTTTGGCCGCCGAGTGGGGCAGGTTCGGGATTACTGTCAATGTGCTGGCGCCGGGATGGTTTAAGACGGCACAAAATGCGGTGTTATACGAGAACAAAGAATGGGTCGAATATATCACAAATCGCATTCCCCTCAATCGCCCCGGGCTGCCGCATGACCTTGACGGCACGGTCATCTTTTTGGCATCGGATGCCTCGGAATATATTACAGGCCAGATAATTCTGGTGGACGGCGGTTTTACAACAGGAGCAACAAAGGCGATTACCTGATGATATTAAGTGAAAACTTCTTACATAATTATCTGTTGAGCATAGGTTGCATGGGAAATGTGGTCTTTACATAACTAAACGTGTTTTGCCGAAAAAGAACATTAAATATGATGGAGGTGTAATCATGAACCCCGTTAGAAATTCCATAACCAGCAATAATATAATGAACCCCGTTAAAAGTCCCGCTCTTGATAGGGAAGACGGCAGGTATCTTACTTTTAACAGGATACAAAAAGGGAAAATTTCTAACGGGGTGAAACGGACCATTTTGCTGATAGTATTGTTACTTGTATTTCTGACGCTGCCTTTTATCACACAGGCTGAAGCGAAAGATATTCGTCTTGGTATAATCGGCCTCGACACCTCGCATGTTATCGCTTTTACGAGGGTTATCAATGACCCGGCGAAAAAATATGGGTGTAAGGTCGTAGTAGGCTACTCCGGTGGTTCACCTGATATTCCTTCTTCGGCTAACCGAGTAGATAAATTCACCAAACAACTGCAGGATGAGTTTGGTGTCGAAATTGTAGACAGCATTGAAGAGCTTTGCCGGAAGGTGGACGGCGTACTGCTGGAGAGCGTTGACGGCCGGCCTCACCTGGAGCAGGTAAGACCCGTAATAGCGGCGAAAAAACCGGTCTTCATCGACAAGCCTATGGCCGGTAATCTGGCGGATGTGCTTGAGATTTTTCAGCTTGCCAGGGAAAACAACGTGCACTGCTGGTCGAGCTCCTCTCTGCGTTTCAGCCCCGGCATTATCGATATGAGAAAAAACAGCGAGGTTGGCATAGTGCTCGGCTGCGACGCATTTAGTCCGTGCAGTCTCGAAGAACACCATCCCGACCTTTACTGGTACGGTGTGCACGGCGTTGAGATTCTTTTTACCATTATGGGCCCGGGCTGTGAATCTGTCAGACGTATACAAACCAAAGATACTGAATTCGTTGTCGGTCTTTGGAAAGACGGCCGAATCGGGACTTACAGAGGTATTCGAAAGGAAAAATCAGATTACGGTGCATTAGTCTACGGCACGAAAGGCATCGTCCAGAGCGGCAGATACGGAGGCTATGAACCACTTATAGTTGAAATAATCAGGTTCTTTAAGACCGGTCAGGTTCCCGTTCCGATAGAGGAAACAATCGAGATTTTCGCGTTTATGTCCGCAGCTGACGAGTCGAAAGCAAAGGATGGGGAACCGGTTCTGATTTCCTCCGTAATCGACAAAGCCAAAAGGTATAATCTGCTTCGTCGTTCCAAAAAAGACCGCTAAAACAAGATGGTAAATGGTAACTGGTAAATGGTAATCAATCACCAATTACCAATGAAAGGTTTTTAATGATGAATACCTTCCGGAAAGTAATCTTATTGTTAATCGTGCTGCCGTTGTGTTATCAGTGCGAAGCGGCGGAGAATCTCACCGGCAAGAATCTGTTAACCAATGGCGACTTCGAACAGGGACTTACCAGCTGGAATGAGCTCTGGACACGCACACCCGGCGGCAACGCTGCGATTGATACGCGCCTCCATTATGGCGGGCGGCAGTCTGCGAAGATAGAGCATAGCGGACAACAGGATTGGAGTTTCCATCAGGGCCGGGCACTAACGGTCGAGGCCGGCCAAATCTATGAACTAAGCGGCTGGGTGCGTGTGGAAGGAGAGGGTACAACAACGTTATCTGTCACCTTGCGCGGCGCAGATGACCAGGTAATCGATTGGTCATTCGGAGGTGTCCAGTCGGCAGCGACCGACAAGTGGCGAAAGTTGAATTCCCGATTCATCGTTCCCGCCGGCGGCAGGATGATTCTGCCTCGACTGATTGGCCACGGCCCGGCCACGGTGTGGCTGGATGATGCCGCTTTGTATCTGGTTGGCACACTGGACCAACTGCATTCGAACGAACTGCCCGAAACGCTAAAGATTGCCAACGAGATGTTAGAGGTCACGTTTAAGGCAGCCGACGCTACGCTTTCAGTAGTCGACCGTCGCACAGGGGAAAAATGGGCGCAACAAGCTACTGTAGACACAGTTGTTCTCGATGCCAAGGCGACTGCTGATGGTTTTATTCTGCGATTGTTGGAACCGTCAAGTATGCTAAACATCAACGTTAATATCAAGCTTGAACCTAAGCAACCTGAGCTGACCGTGGAACTCGCAGGACAGGGCAGCTTGGCAAAAACAATAGGGCTGCCGCACCCGTTTATTACCGGCAAAGGGACTTTTTTAGTGATGCCGGTCAACGAGGGCATCAGTTATCCGGTTGACGATAAGAGTTTGAGTCCGATGTGGTATCATCTTTACGGCGGACACGGTCTGTGCATGCCGTGGTATGGTGTCACCGACGGCCAACAGGGAATAATGACCATCGTGGAGACACCTGATGATGCGGCCGTCCGGGTGCCGCGCCTTGACGGATTTCTATGCCTTTCGCCGGAGTGGCAGCCGCAGAAAGACAAGTTCGGGCCGACCCGAAGGCTGCGCTATGTTTTCTTTGACCGCGGCGGTCACGTGGCGATGTGTAAGCGGTATCGCTCTTATGCCAAAAAGACAGGGCTGTTCAAGACATTGGAGCAGAAGCGCAAGGAAAATCCGAACGTGGATTTACTAATCGGGGCGGTGAACGTCTGGTGCTGGGAGAGGGACAGCCTGGCCATAGTGAGCGAGATGAAATCCCTCGGCATCGAGCGGATATTATGGAGCAATCGTCGTTCGCCGGACGTTATTAAGACTATGAACGAGATGGATGGAGTCCTCACAAGTCGCTATGACATTTACCAGGACCTGATGGACCCGGAGATAGTAAAAGATAAACTTAGGGGACAGCATCCCGACTGGACACAGGCAGGCTGGCCGAAAGACATTATGCTCGATGAAAACGGCGACTGGCGCAAAGGTTGGCGTGTAAAAGGAAAAGACGGCGAGATGTATCCGTGCGGTGTCCTGTGCGACAGGCAGGCGCTCAAGTACGCGAGGCAGCGCGTGCCCGAGGAGCTGAAAACGCATCCCTACCGCTGTCGCTTTATTGATACGACGACGGCATCGCCGTGGCGCGAATGCTACCATCCGGACCATCCGATGACCCGCAGCGAAAGCCGACACTGGAAGATGGCACTGCTTCGCTTTATGTCCGATGAGATGAAACTGGTTACCGGCAGTGAGACGGGACACGATGCGGCTGTGCCGTATGTTCACTACTTCGAGGGCATGCTCAGTCTGGGGCCGTATCGGGTGCCGGATGCCGGGCGAAATATGATAAAGGCCCTGGACGAAATACCGCAGCGTGTGGCCAGGTTTCAGGTGGGACAAAAATACCGCCTGCCTCTCTGGGAGCTTGTTTATCATGACTGCGTCGTGGCACAATGGTACTGGGGCGATTACAATAACAAACTGCCGGCGATATGGGACAAGCGAGACTTGTTCAATATCCTTTATGGCACGCCGCCGATGTTTATGTTCAACAGCCAGATATGGAACGAAAATAAGGCTCGTTTTGTGAAAAGCTACAAGGACGTATGTCCCGTAGCCCGCGCCGTGGGCTACGCCGAGATGACCGACCACCGCTTCCTCACAAACGATAAAGATGTTCAGCAAACGACATTTGCCAACGGTATCAAAATTACGGTAAATTTTGGTGAAAAAGTATACAGTCTGCCCGATGGCAACAAGATCGAACCTATGGGCTATTATGTGTCAGGTATGTGAAAGCGATTATTTTGTCTGTTATCGACGGATTGCAAAAGGATTATTTTTGCGGCAGGAGAAAGAA
>CAYVIT010000179.1:0-5448 GCA_964451425.1 uncultured Pirellulales bacterium | reverse complement strand
AAAATGACATCCTTTGTGGAAATTATGGTGTGAACCAGTCTATATGCAAAAGCTCGTCCGGCAGGAAAAGCCATGCCGAATTTATTGGAGCGCCTTTGTCCACCGCAGATATATTACACACCGGCCAGACTCTGCTGGTGGTCGACAGTGGTTACAGCATGATAACCTGGTGGCATGCAACAAACACGCCTCCTGTTGCCCTTGATGACACTATAATTGAAGATACTGCTTATATACCAGGCCTAAAAATCAACGCTGAAAGAGATTTATGGCCCGGCCAGGAACGGGACGCTATAAGAGGCCGCCATTCGAATAAAACGGTCAATGTCGGATTTGCAGATAGTCATATAAATCGCACAAAGGCAGACGATTTGTTTGTAGAAGAAATTTCCGACAGCTATATTAATCTCTCGCCCCTTTGGCTGCCGGAGTAAAGCGAGGTTGGTTAAAACCAGCATCTTTGATAAAGGCCAGGATTTCACTGCTGCTTAAATATTCAACCACAATAATTGATGTTAAAGTGTACTCACTGTCGGCAGGTGACTTTTCATAAAATTCGGTTTTTTGAGGGAGTTTTGTTTCAGGGTCTACAAAAAAACGCCATTTTCTAAATACTACAAAACCAATTTGCTTTTCCTCAACCCAAGTCAAATCGTATACTTCAATGCCCTCGGAGACACCTTCTAATCCATCGTCAGTTATGCGGCTCCACTTGCTATCCGGGGGGACTTCGGATATATCATAAAATGGCATTAAGCCCAAATAACCAGAAATACTTTTCTCAATATTGGCGATTTCACCATCAGACAACGGTTTTGCCTCGATTAAATTGGTATCCGGATATTTTATTTTTCTGACCCTATCTGAAAGGTTCGAAAAAACTATTTCGCTTTTAGTTCTAATTTGGATGATATTTAACGTCCTTGATACCCATTGTTCCTGTATCGGTTCTTTCTTATTGAGGGCATACGTCGAGATATGGACATTTTTTACTTTCTCAATGGCCTTGTAAATCTGGCTGATAGTAACTGCTCTGGCAGTTGGTATACTCAGAAATAAAGTAATTCCAATCAATATGACTGCTGCTACTGCAGCAATTTTGAGCAAAGGTTTTAGTTTCTTTACTGAGACTTTCTGTTTCAAGGCAGCGCCAAAGGCGATGGTCGAAGCCGACCGCCCCTTATTGACCTCAACTTCACGATTTACTGTTTCTACCCTTATCGGAAAACCAGCATAAATATCGTCAGATTCGCTGCGCGACTCGGCCTTAGCGGATTCATCTATGTGGTATACTGTAACGATATCAGAATCAGGCCTTTCGACAATACTATAAATGGTTTTGTGTAGTTGCTGCATTTTAGCCAGGCAATTTGGGCAAGTGGCTGCGTGTGAAGTAAACGATTTATGGAACTTCGTATATTGGTCATTGGCCGGGTCAATCCCGTATGGCACGACATAATCGAAAATATCAGATGCCGAAACTTTATCACACGGGAACTCTTGACCACTTTTCGTGCGCAGACATTCTTTACAAGCCGCCTCCCTGTACGTATACAACAACTTACGACAATAACTACACGTGCAGAGGTGTTTCAAAACCTTTTCGTTTGTTTCGCGAAAATCCATTGACGCGAACCTCAGGATGGCGTCGTAGGCTTCCGTGCAAGGGAAGTCATACTTGACTCGCTCCTCTGCAAAAAGCTGGCTTAATCGGCACAGTTGTTTGCGGTTAAGGTTTAGACGTCGAATTATATCTAAATCTTCAGAACACTGATGGCAATTGTGCAAATGTGCTATTATCGGTGTTGGTATTCTAATTTTTAAGGCCGGATCTAACAAACAAGGAAGAAAAGGCTTTACAATATTACAAGTTATGGGCTTGCCAATGTAGGCAAAGTGAAGTTTCAGCATGGTGGTAATGGCAGAGCTAACTTGTTGTTGCTCCGATTCAATAGGCTCTTCAGTTCGTGATAACGCAGCGTTGAGCCGATTTACCCGCTCCTGGCAGTTTGAGCACTTCTCAATGTGGTTAATAATGGACTCTGGAATCAGTTCTTGGCTTTCGCCGCAGAGAAAGTCATAATAATATAGTTTAGCCTTTTTGCATAACAAGTTAGGATTAGGAGCGATCATTGCAATTACCTCATTTCGCTGTTAATAACTGCCGGATTTTCCTTAAGCCTACGCAAATATACCTGCTGACGGACCTATCATTTACACCCATTTTCTCAGCGACCTCTTTTGGGCTGTGGTGCTTTCTGTACCGTAAAAAGATCGCCTGAGATTCGCTATTTGGTAGCCGCCCCTTAATAAGTGCGAACATCTTGTCAAGTTGTTCTTTCTTAATTAAGGCGTTTTCAGGACTAGTGTTGTTGATAGAATAAGTAAGTTGCTTACTATATTTGTGAATTCTAACTCGGTATCTTTCTACCTGACGAACAGCATCGACAATATCATTGGTTATAGCTCTATAGAGGTAGCTTTTGATATTCTTAACGCCTTTAGGTATAGGTTTGTAAACGAGAGAAAGAAAGAAATCCTGGAATATATCTTCTGCTTGGTCTTCATTTTTAACCTGGGAGCGAATAACCGCACGGATAAAATTTCCGTGTTCGGTAAGAAGCTCGGACGCCATAAGAACACTGTTTTCATACATGTTTGTATTCGCGCTAGGTAACGCCACTGTACTTCCGCCTCAAGACAATATCCAAAAAGTTGAAAATAACGGTCAATTAGTCGTCAACATTTGCCAGCCTTTGTTCGCTCTTATTATATTATACTTTTTCACTTTTTGAAGGGTGTTAATTTGGTTAAATTTAGGCCGGTGGGCTATTTCGCGACAATCTGATTATTTTTGACATGTTCAAGGCTTTTACCGAACATTCAAAAAATTCAAAATCATACGTAAATCCTTGTTTTGAAGAGATTTCTCCTGTCAAGAAGTGCGAAAATTAACTTTATTCAGACGAAAGTGGCAAGTTTAGATTGATTATCAAAGATAACGGCATCGGATTTCCAAAAGAGCTGGACTTTAGAAGAACTGAGTCGTTAGGTATGCAGTTAGTAATTATGTTAACAGAACAAATCGGGGGCACAATAGAGCTTGATAGGAGCGAGGGAACAGCATTTACAATTACGTTTGAAAAGCCAAAACCTTAGGATGGGGAGGCAATCAAATGACAAGCGCAAAGATATTGGTAGCAGAAGATGAAAGCATCACCGCCAAAGATATAGCAGAGACACTGAAAAGTCAGGGATATGATGTTCCTGCTATTGCTTCATCCGGAGAAGAAGCCATTCAAAAAGCAGAGGCGATACGGCCGGATTTAGTGTTGATGGATATAGTGTTAAAAGGCAATGTCGATGGTATAGCCGCTGCCAGGCAAATCCGCGACCGTTTCGATATTCCCGTGGTGTACCTCACTGCTTATGCAGATAGTGAAATAGTAAAGCGAGCAAAGATAACAGAGCCATTCGGTTACATAATCAAGCCGTTCGAAGCCAGAGAATTACGCAGCAACATTGAGATGGCCCTTTATAAGCATAAGGCAGAGAAGGCGCTGAGGCAGGCCGAGCAAGAGAAAGCGGTTGTTCTGGGCAGTATGTCGGAGCTTGTGATTCATCAGGATTTGGCACACAAAGTAATTTGGGCGAATCGTGCAGCGGCCGAATCAGTTGGCTTGAGCGCCAAGGAATTGGTAGGTCGGCACTGCTTTGAGATATGGCAGGGGCGCGATAAACCCTGTGTGGGTTGTCCTGTTGTAAAGGCGCGTGAAACCGGTCGGTTACAAACAGCGGAAATGGTTAGTCCGGACGGCAGGATATGGTCTATACGAGGTTATCCGGTTAAAGATGTAAAAGGGGCTGTAACGGGAGTTGTGGAAGTAACAGAGAACATCACCGACCGAAAGAAGGCAGAAAAAAAGTTGCGGGAGAGCGAAGCCAGATACAGAATTCTCTTCGAGCAGTCTCCTCTTGGTATCGGATTGGCTACTCCCGATGGCAGAGTAGCTCATGTAAACAAGACAATGGAGGTCATCACCGGGTACTTCAAAGAAGAGCTTAAGAAAATTAACCTTGACGATACTTATGAGAATCCGCAGGACCGAAAGAAACTGCTTGAAACGATTGAGCGATACGGCTGCGCAGTTGATTTCCCTGTGCGAAAGAAACGCAAAGACGGGACCGTATACGATGCCCTTCTGAACGTCTCTCGAGTTCGTTTTGGCGACCGTGATTTCTTTCAAACGATATGTATGGATGTTACCGAGCGCAAAAAGGCACAGGAGGCGCTGCGGGAAAGCGAGGAAAAATACAGAGATATATTTGAGAACGCGCGAGAAGCCATAGTTACAATAGACCTAAAGGGAAGGATTTCAAACGCAAATAAGATATTTGAAGAATACGGGTTCAAAAGAGAGGAGTTGATAGGGAAAAGCCAGTTTGACTTTGTTCCGGAATATGACAAGGCCAGTGCGATAAGTGATTTTGAGACTTTGATTGCCGGGAATCCACTTAAAGGCGAGATGGATGTAATCACTCCCAAAGGGGTCATCAAAGTAGAGTACAGTGATAATCCAATAGAAAAGGACGGCGAAATCATCGGTGTGCAGGCGATTTTGACGGACATCACGGATCGCAAGCGGGCGGAGGAGGCGCTGCGGGAATCAGAAGAACGCTTCAGAGGCCTTTATGAAAATGCCCTGTTAGGCCTGTATAGAACCACCCCTGATGGACGTATACTAATGGCAAATCCGGCATTGATACGAATGCTGAGATATTCAAACTTTGAGGAGCTTGCTGAACGCAACCTGGAAGAGAACGGCTTTGAGTCGGGGCATCCACGTTTGGTCTTCAAAGAACGAATCGAAAAGGAAGGCCAGGTTGTCGGATTGGAATCCGCCTGGACCAGAAGAGACGGGACAAGTTTGTATGTACGGGAAAGTGCAAAGGCAATCCGTGATGAGCAGGGAAACACGCTCTACTATGAAGGTACAGTCGAGGACATCACCGAGCGCAAACAGGCAGAGGAGCAAATAGCAAAGTTAGCCAAATTCCCGGCTGAAGACCCGAATCCCGTACTGCGAATATCAAAGGACTGCATAATCCTTTACGCCAATCGTGCGAGTTCTGTAGCCCTGGAGACGTGGGGAAAAAAGGTGGGTGAACGTTTGCCGCAGGATTACTGTAACCGCATAGAAGAAGCATTAGGCTCGGGCAGGGCTTCGACATTTGAGTTTGTCTGCCATGACGGACGGATATTTAAAGTAACATTAGCGCCCGTAGTGGAATCAGGCTATGTTAATGTATACGGCCTCGATATCACGGAGCACAAGCAGGCGATGGAGCAGATTGAGAAGCTGGCAAGGTTTCCGGCTGAAGACCCGAATCCGGTATTACGCGTATCCGGCTACGGGACGGTCGTATACGGCAACAAAAGCAGCGAGC
>CAYVIT010000178.1:0-5452 GCA_964451425.1 uncultured Pirellulales bacterium | reverse complement strand
ATACTAACAACTATCGATTAGCGACTCGCCGAAGGCATGTCCCCTAATTCAAGGAGAAGGCAGGATTTACGTAAAATTATTTTTTCTTGACATCTTTATAAGTTGCCTGTATTTGTCCTTTTCTAAATTGAATCGTCGAAATCGCCGATGAGTGGAAAAAATGGCCACAGATTTCACAGATTAACACAGATTAAATATAAACGAGAAAATCAGTGAAATCCGTGTAATCCGCGGTAAAGAATTAAAATGCCGAAATCGAATTCTAAAAAATCGCTGGTAATTGTCGAGTCGCCCGCCAAGGCCAAAACGATAAACAAATACCTCGGCCCGGGCTTTGAAGTAAAGGCCTCGATGGGACATATTCGCGATTTGCCATCGAAAGGTCTCAACGTTGATATAGAGAACGATTTCGAGCCGACCTACGAGATAACGCCCGGCAAACAACGCACCGTCACATCCTTAAAAGCCGCTGCTAAGGATTGCAAGGACCTTTACCTGGCCACCGACCTCGACCGTGAAGGCGAGGCCATTGCCTGGCACCTCGCGGAGGTTCTCGGCGTCCCGAAGGAAAGAATCTACCGCGTGATTTTCAACGCCGTAACCAAAACCGCCATAACACGCGCATTTGAACAGCCCGGCCGAATCGATATGGATAAAGTCATGGCACAGCAGGCCCGCCGAATCCTCGACCGCATAGTCGGCTACAAGATTTCCCCCCTGCTCTGGAAGAAAGTCGCCCGCGGACTCTCCGCAGGCCGCGTACAATCCGTGGCTACCAAAATGATCGTCGAGCGGGAGAGGGAAATCAGGGATTTCAAGCCCGATGAGTACTGGTATATTCCCGCGGTTTTCAGCACTGATATCCAGGCCGACTATAATAAGGATTGGCTCGATTTTATCGCGCCCAAATCCGAAGATGATAAGCCCCCTACCGTCGCCGAGCAGAATAAATGGCTGGCCGAGCACAATGCCTTTAAGGCCGAGCTAAACAGGGTGGGCGATAAGAAATTCGAGGCCTCCACAACGGACCAGGCACACAAGGTATTCGATGCGCTCCAGGATGCCGAATTTAAGCTCGCTGACATACAGACCAAGCAGTCCATCTCCATGCCTGCAGCGCCCTTTATCACTTCCACATTGCAGCAGGCCGCTGCGAATCGCATGGGCTTTACGACAAAAAGGACCATGCGGGTCGCCCAGCAGCTCTACGAAGGCATCGATTTGGGCTCGATGGGGCATCTGGGCCTGATTACCTATATGAGGACCGACAGCACGCATCTCTCGCCGGAGGCCCTCGACGATTCACGAGGGTTTATCAACAGGCATATCGGCCCCGAGTACCTGCCCAAAAAAGCCAATATTTACACCTCGAAGAAAACCGCCCAGCAGGCACATGAAGCCATCCGCCCGACCGACGTCGACTTTACGCCGGCTGATATTAGGTCGTTTCTTACAAATGAGCAGTTCAAGCTCTACGACATCATCTGGCGCCGCTTCGTAGCCAGCCAGATGAAGCCATCGAAATCGAATATAACGACTCTGGAAATCGTGGCCGAGACCTCCATCGGCCCCTGTTACTATAAAGCTACCGGCCGGGTGCTTCTCTTCGATGGCTTCACAAAAATCTGGCCGACTAATTCGAATGGGCAAGAGCTGCCGCAGACGAAAGTGGGGCAGAGCCTGGCCGTCGTGGATATCAAGGCTGAGCAGCATTTCACCAAGCCGCCCGCCCGGTATACCGAAGGCTCGCTCGTAAAGGCGCTCGAAAAGGAAGGCATCGGCCGGCCGAGCACCTACGCCTCGATCATCAGTACTATCCAGGACCGCGGCTACGTCGAGAAGCAGGACAAAAAGTTCTTCGCCACCGATATGGGTGAGGTCGTTACCGACAAACTCAACGAGTACTTCCCGAAAATAATGGACATCGCCTTCACCCGGCATATGGAGGGCCAGCTTGACAAAATCGAAGAACAGCACCTCGACTGGCTCGGCGTCTTAAAGGATTTTTACGGCCCGTTCAAACAAAACCTCGACATCGCCGCCGAGGAGATGAAACACGCAAAGGCCGAGGTCACCCCCAGCGAATATAAATGCCCCAAGTGCGAAAAGCCGCTCGTTTACAGGTTCGGCAAAAACGGAAAGTTCCTGAGCTGCTCGGCATATCCCGACTGTAAATTCAGCGCACCCTGCGATAAGGAAGGCAAAATGCTCGAAGAAAAGGTAAGTGAACATAAATGCTCGGCCTGCGGCAAGCCGATGGTGTATAAGAACGGCCGATTCGGACCATTCCTCGGATGCAGCGGGTATCCCGATTGCAGGACCATCCTCAATATCGATAAAGACGGCAACGTCCTGCCGCCCAAACCGCCGCCCGAGCCGACCGAAATCAGATGTCATAAGTGCAAGGATGGCCTGCTTGTTATCAGGCAGGGCAAAAAAGGCCCGTTCCTCGGCTGCGGCCGATTCCCAAAGTGCAGGACCATTATCAGCATCAAGCAGTTAGACCACCTCAAGAAACTCCAGGCCGAAGGCCAATGGCCACCCAAAACACTCGAAGATGCCGACCGGCTCCTCGGAAGAAAAAAAGCAAAAAAGAAAGTCGCAAAGACTCAATAATTCGACAGGCTCATCATCCTGAGCGAAGTCGAAGGATAAATCTCAATTCTCAAAGGCCCAAAATTCAAAACTAACCACGGATTGTATAGATACTTCTCTGCGCAGGCACAAGTTGACACTGTTTTTTTTGGATTTGACGGATTTGAAAGTCTTTTTTAGAGTATGACATGTAAGTTTAAAATGTAAGAGCAGCGAAATTCATTGCTTTGATGCGCATCTCGATATAAGATAATATATATCGTTGAAGTCTGGTAGTGTGTTAAACTTGTGGGTAGGTTAAGCGACAGAGGAGTAGACTGAAGTGCCCAAGATTAAGGTAGGAAATACTTTTGTTGAGAATGTTTCCCTTCCAATCTTTTTTGGGAAGCCAAATTTGATTGGCAAGCTGAGTAAATTAAATCCTAATATGATATATGCACACAAGCCCCAGTTGTTTTATTCCCATCCAGGCGGTCAGATCTGGCTTGGGGATAGCCTCGAGTGGTTAAGAAGATTAGAGCCCGAGTCTGTTGATTTGATTTTTGCCGATCCTCCATACAATCTGGGGAAGGCGGATTGGGATCATTTTGAGAGCCATGATAAGTACATTCAATGGTCTTTGGAGTGGATTGAGCAAGCAGCACAAGTCCTTAAAGCAAATGGCAGCCTGTATGTTTGTGGATTTTCGGAGATACTTGCTGATATTAGGAGGCCAGCTTCGCTGTTTTTCTATAAGGGTAAGTGGTTAATTTGGTATTACAAAAATAAAGCGAATCTAATTGATGATTGGGGAAGATCGCACGAATCAATCCTTCATTTTAGGAAGAATAAAGATTTCACTTTTAACGTTGACCAGGTACGGGTACCATACGGAAAACATACGCTTAAGTATCCTGTACATCCTCAAGCTTCATCTAGCCAATATCTCAATCGACAGAAAAACCGAAAGCATTGGCAGCCGCATCCTGATGGCGCCAAGCCTAAGGATGTTTTTGAGATTCCAGTCACAAACAATGGCATGAAAGAGAAAACACCACACCCAACGCAAAAACCTGAAGAACTTCTTCGGCATATTATTCTGGCATCTTCAAATGAAGGGGATTTGGTAGTTGATCCGTTCTCGGGATCAGGGACAACACTTGTATGTGCCGAACAGCTTAATCGTAGATGGAGTGGATGTGAAATTAAGGAGGAATATAACAACTGGGCTGTGGCAAGGCTTGAGAATGTTGAAAAAAAACCGATTCGGAAATGGATTGAGATGGACCGTATGGGACGGCAACGAAGAGAATCTATCAGGTAGGAGACCATAGTGGACTTGTACCAACTTCAGGAAGTTGTGAAAGATCCGGGGGCTTTTGATTCACTGCAGAAATATTTTAACATTACCGTTTCGTTTTTAGAGCTATTGGCGGATAAACGCCCAACAAAAATAATATCGCCTACTAATCATAACTACATCTTCTTCCAGTTTGGTGAGGAATTTGGCCACAAAATAACAAGACCATTGAATACCGAGATTTTATGTGAAAGAAGGAAAGCTTTCAGTACAAATTTCAACCGGCTTATTGGGTTGCTGCGTGACCTAAGGAGGAAGGAATCGAAGGCTTCAAGGATGCCAAAGTATAAAAAGTTCTTGGCAGGTAAAGGAATAGAACGTGTTATATACACGATGCAGCAAAGCATCGGTAGCATAGGTGATACCTTCGAGAATGCGAACCAGTCCAGGAAGCGGGTCGGGATGATTTTCGAGAAACTAATCATGTTATTAATCAAAGAAGTCGGAGTTGAGTGCGAGAGTAGGACGATCAAACTCGAACTGCCGGGTTGTCCGGGTTATACTATGTCGTACGAACTTGACTTGGTGATTTCAAGGAATAAAGCGATTGTCACGTCTGAAACCTCAATAATAGGAGAAAATGAAGTGGTGGGTTCAGTGAAGACCACAAGCAAGGACCGTATTGATAAAGTGTTTCTCGACAAATTTATGTTGAGCAAATTTCTTGGGCGTACTATTCCTTTGATTGCTATCTTCCTTCACGATGTGCAGAGGGCAAAAAAACAGGGAAGTATCTTTGGAATCAATAGCACGTTCAAATCGAATCATTTTTTGGGTTACTCTGTGGCTTTGAATCCACTGGACGGTGTTTATTATATTGATCCTCGGCCTAACATGATGACAGATGCACGTCTGTCGAAAGAAGTTTCGTTGTTCAGTAAATTCCTGACGGAGGACCTATGGTCTCTTACAGAGAAGGATTAGGCGCAAGCAATCTTTGGCATGAGTGATGATGGTGTGGGCGGAAATTTAGATTTTAACCGGATGAGTTGGCAGAATCATGGGAAACTCTAAATTACAATCCACGCTCTCCCGATCGGTGTCGAGAGCAAGTATTGATTTTTTTCTTAAAAAAGTTTGGTATTTGTTGAACATTTAGGAGGAGTTTGGTATAATATGAACAGCAATTTAGAATTGAGAATTTAGAATGTAAAATTGAGCAATCAGAAGTCAGGAGTCAGCAGTCTGTAGCCAGGAGCCAATTACCATTAACCAGTTACAAAGGGGAAATCACCAATCATGAGCATCGAGAATCCAACTTTAGCTCACTTTAGGCACTTTAGCTCACTCTTAACTAACTTTCCCTCTACAAGTGTAGAGAGCGCACTACAAAATCACCTTTTTATGCAAAACGAACCCAATTTCGGGAAAGACCAAATGAACGTAAGTAAAGTATTAACAAAGGATTATGAAAATAAACCCAATTGGACACTTGGTGAAAACGAACCCAAAACGAACCCAATCAAACCCAATTTATCCTGGCGTAGCCTCTGGCGAAGCAGGATCAAAGCCAATTTC
>CAYVIT010000177.1:0-5523 GCA_964451425.1 uncultured Pirellulales bacterium | reverse complement strand
GAGCGACCTGTTGTAATGGCATCTGTTGTAATAGTGGCAACTGCTGTAACAGCACAACATGTTGCTCCAATTATAACGATGTGTGTTGTACAGATTCAGGTTCTTATTGCTGCGAATCTGGTAAAACTTGTTGCCATGGGTCTTGTTGTGGGTCTAGTCAGTGTTGTCATAACGACACGTGTGTAGATAAATGTGATCCGGACGGGGCGCCCTGCCCCCATGATAGCCCGATTATACAGGCAGGGTGTCAATGGCAAAGTCCAGATGACCATAGATGTTTTCCTGACCAGGTTGGTAAAAAATGTATGTGGATTTTGCAGTACGAATATTCAACCAGCGCTAAGTGCGCTGCCTGTGCACCGGGATGTAGAACGCGGGATAGCTACTGCGCATACTGGAAAGCAGAAACGTGCAGGGATGTCATGTTTATAGGTTGTCAGTGTGATTATAAAGGCCCCGCAGACGAGCAGCCGGCGGTCGGAGACGGCGACCATTACATTTGTAACTAATCACATAGTCGAGAGTCACTATCTTTTTTAACTGAAAATGAAAGGGTATATATCATGAGCAATAGAGCTTTTTCAAATCGCCAGCAGCTTAACACTATATCAGGAAATCCCTTCTTACGTAGAAAGCTAATGCTTAATTTAGCGGTTTTTTCTACTTTTTTGGCTTTCTCGTCAGTCCTTGGAGGAGAGAATTCAAAATCTGTTCTATCTATCCAGGAACTCAAAGAGCTGGCCCCGAAAATCAAAAATGTTGAAAACAGTATTTCCAATATAAAAATTGAAGCACAGTCATGGCTTGAGACCAAAACTGACTTCTACGACCCGTGCGAGTCCTGGCAAAAAACTCCGATTTGCCACTTATATACCGTTTGGGTCGGCGGCGGTACTGAAGGTAAAGCCAGAGTGGATTTACACAAGCAGGTTACTAAATGGATAGATGGGCCAGCTCCATATGGAGAAGAGAGCTACTCTGTATCTTTTGATGGCCGGCACGGAAGATATGTCCGTCATGCCTTCGGTCCTATAGGAGAAACCCATCCAGTCAAAAGGGGCCAAGTCCTCCCAGAAGCTCCTAAAAGTTTAAACCCCCGGAAGCTTAGCGGGCTCTATTATTCACTGCCTTTTTTCGATAGCGAAATATATAAATTTTCTGAAATTTTTCAGTTGGCCGGTGACCCCAATTCTGAAGTCGCATCTGAACTTGAATTCACGCTTGAAGAATTTGAGGGATTCGAGTGTATTAAAATCAGGTCAAGATTGTATGATGTTACCTATTGGCTTGAACCGTCCCGTGGATTTGCATTGCGTGGGAAAAAGTCAATCGTCAGATATGAAGACGGTCATGAAGAGATTGTAAAGCTTGTAAAAGTGACAAAGTTGAAAAAGGTAGCCGCTGGCTTATGGTGGCCGATGGAAGTATCTACTATCTCAAGACCATACGCACCCGGACAACCTTGGCGACGGTTTGTCTATCGTGCTTCTAATGTTGTTGCAAATGACCCTAACTTTGATGAAAGTGTTTTTACTGTTCCTTTCCCCGAGGGTTATTTAGTCGATGATAAAGTTAACGGCAGAAAGTACACAGTCGGGCAACAATAGCGCATATGAATGATAAGATAAGACCTTTTATACGATTTTTATCCAATCCCTGAAAAAGAAAGCAACCAACCGAAGCAAATAGCGTTATTCAAGAATCCACATTGGTTTCCCATACTGTTTACAGAAAAATCCCGGCCAAATAGAAAAATATTGTTCAATTGTAAGCGCTCCGGAGAGCCGAAAACCTCAATAAACGCCGAAAAACGCCGTTTTTCTCTGCACAATACATGCACCCCCAAAAATTTTTGGTTTTTTTCCAAAATCTACTTGTAAAAATGTGGTGCATAGTACACAATGTATTAAGAGTATTAGTACAATTATTCCGATAGTAAGTATATAGAACGCTTTATTAACAGGGGAAAAACAGCAGTCATGGCTTTGTGGATACAAATATCATCCGGTTCGGGCGAGCCTATTTATGTTCAGGTTGCTGAGCAGATAAGTGAGGCTATTGCAAAAGGCGAACTGGCAAACGGCGATAAGCTGCCTGCGGTCAGAAAACTCGCGGCAGAGCTGGTAATTAATCCGAATACCGTTGCCCGAGCGTACAGCCGGTTAGAACGGACAGGATTAGTAACTTCTAAAACCGGCTCCGGTACATTCGTCAGCGACCCGAAACTGCGCAGACGTGATGCCGCAGATATAAATGTACTTACTGAGAGGATGGATAATGTTATTACACGGGGCCTGAATTTGGGTCTTGAAGGCCGGGATTTGATTGAACTGTTTAAAGGCAGGCTGGCTAAATTCGTTAACAAAAAAGCGGAAAGAAGAAAAAATGACTGAGACAGTACTGGAAACAGAAGGCCTTACGAAATATTACGGCAGCACACTTGCGGTTGACCATCTGGATCTGAAGATACCTCAAGGCTGTATCTGCGGCTTTGTCGGCCGAAACGGAGCAGGAAAAACAACGGCCATTAAGCTCATGCTGGGACTGCTAAGACCAACAGCAGGTTCATCAAGGCTATTGGGCTGTGACTCTGCTGCATTAACGCCTGCGATTCGCCAGCGTATCGGGTACGTAACAGAAGGCCATCGGCTGTTTCGCTGGATGAGTATCGCTGAGCTGGAGAAATTTCAGCGGTCGTTTTTCCCAAAGCAGTGGGACGATAAGTTTTTCGCCGATATGATTGAATACTTCAATCTGCCAAAAAAGCGAAAGATAAAAAACCTCTCAAACGGCGAACGTGCGCAGGTTTCGCTGGCCCTTGCTCTGGCTCCGAATCCGGAGCTTTTGATAATGGACGACCCGACGCTTGGGCTTGATGCCGCAATCAGGCGTCAGTTCTTAGAGGGTATGATCGAGCTTATTATGCGCCAGGGCAGAACGGTTCTTTTCTCCAGTCATATCCTCGGCGATGTCGAGAGGGTTTCCGACCGGATAGTTGTTATCGACAAAGGTGTGCTAAGAGCGAACTGCTCTCTTGAGGAATTCAGGGCGGCGGTCAAAAAGGTGATATTAAGTTTCGCGGATTCCACTCCGGCCGAGGTCGATATAGAAGGTCTGCTGCACTGCAGACGAAGTGAAAACGAACTGGAGTTAATCCTAATTGGCCCTGCTGATGAGCAAATAGGCAAGTGGGCGGATAAGAACGGAGCGGAAAAATACCACATTGTAAAAATGAACCTGGAAGACCAGTTTATTGAATATACGGCACCGGCTAACCACAGGCGATTATTCCGATGGGAGGAAACATAAGATGAGATTTTTAGCACTGCTGCGAAAAGAACTTCGGGAGAGCCTGCCGTGGATGCTCCTTACGGCAATTGTATTTTTGGCCATAGGCGGATTTTCCCTTCGCGAAGCACATCTGTATGGAATGTATGATTGGTCTGAGAGGTATTTCTCGTCCAGGTACATCTCAGAAACATACGGCCTGCTATATCGCCACTCACCACTTCAGGTAATCGGTCCTGTACTGCTGCTTACATCCCTTGGGCTTGGTCTGGTTTTAGGCGTCCGACATTTCTGGATTCCCTACTTCACAAGGACATGGCCGTTCTTAATTCATCGCTCGGTCGACAGAACAACTATCTTCTGGGCGAAGCTGGCCGCGGCAATAATAACATTTCTTATTTCACTCGGCGCTGTCTGGGCCGCTTTTTACAGTTACTCCTGCCATCCCGAACGATTCACAATGCTGCCAATAAAGCGCGTTTTTATTGAGGGATGGTTATTTATCGCGCTCGGCTTAGTAGTCTATCTGGGAACCGCCCTGACGGGGCTCAGCACGGCCCGCTGGTATACCACAAGAATATTCGGCCTGGCCTTTGCAACCGTGATTATCTGTGCAACAATCTTCGAATGGCGGCTTGGCTGGGCCTTCGCGGCAATAATTATTGGAGCCGCCATTTTGCTTTCACAAATTAACGATACAATCTCGAACAGAGAGTTTTAGATTGGAAATTAAAAATGAAGCTAAAAAACATTTCAAAATACGCTGCGTCATCATCGAAGGTCGTTATGACAATCGTAATATTCCTGTTTGCTGTCCATATTCTACAGATCATTACCGTCGAATTAAGCAGCGAAATATACCGGATGCTCACCAAAACAAAACGTGAAATCTCAGCAGCAGAAGAAACAAAGCAGCTCAGTGATGCCGAAAAACGACTGAGGAGAATACACCTTTCTGGAAAAAACTTTTTACCCGACGGGACAATTCATTTGACATCCAGTAAGGAACGGACGCCGGGCCTATTTGATGAGCCAGAGAAAATCCAAATCCACGATGCAAATGATGTTTTAATCTGGCAGGGGCCTGAAAGTGAAAATCCTTATGAATACCTGTCCTGGTCCGACCAAAGATCTCGCCCTTATACGATTTATTTTCGACTTACAGATAAGCAAATGAAGAACATACAAATGATTACACCGGAATTTTCCCAGGTCATCGAAATACCGGTCCGCGCACAGGATGGGTCTGTGCAGATTTGGCGTTATCTTCCGGCCAGTGACCTGTTCATGGGCTATCGTTTAGACGGAAGCAAAATCGGTTTCCTCGGCTCGGCAGGATTGACCCGTTCAAAATCCGAAGCAAAGCCGTTTGGAATGCTCAAATTCCATTCCTCCTGGTATCCGGCTGGGGCCTCCGAGCCTACGGTTCTGTGGCAGACAAGCCGGCGCCTCTACGAAATCAATTTCCACAAACAACAGGTCCGACTTGTCTTTGAAAGTCCGGAAACAAATATCAAGGCATTAATTCTGCGCGATTGCAGGCCTTTAGATGCGCAAATGCAAAAAGAACAAAAAATAAAGTACCGACCAACTATCCGCATTGTGACAGAAGACCAGAAACAGCATCTGATAATAAAAAATCCTGAGCAGACATTAACGATAACATTTCCTGACGAGAAGTGGAACGATAGCCTACACTTTGCAGCCACAACAGAGGGCAATTTCCTCATACATTATGACAGCGAAATCAGAATGCCGGCTGCTTATTTCAAATCGCCTAACTCCTATCAACAGTGGATTCAGAAATTCGAAGGCAAACCTTACAAGAGATGGGTTGAGCTTTACAAAGTGGACAACCAAGCAAACCTCCATCTGCTTAATCGATACGAGTGGACTGTACTTGGTGAGTTTCTGCCGAAGATTCAAAGGAAAGACTTCAGAGTGCAGGTTCAACGCGCTGCAATGGCCTTCTCAGCCCCACTGTATGACCTGGCCTGTTTTTTGTTAGGCCCGGAATTTTTCATTCAACGCTATCAGGTCAATGATTTTTTCTCCGGTTCGATGCAAATGATAGTCAACATACGACCGGCCAACAGCCTCGCAAGCTGGTTGATTATTATAGCGATGGTAGGTATTGCTTTCCTGCACGGCCGGCCGAGGCGAACATCCCGGGGAAAACTGATTTTCTGGCTGCTCTTCATACTGGCATTCAATCTTGCGGGATTGCTTACTTAT
>CAYVIT010000176.1:1335-5539 GCA_964451425.1 uncultured Pirellulales bacterium | reverse complement strand
CACCCCCTCCTATCGACAAATTTTGGCATCGACTTTTGAGAATTGTCCGGGACAAGACACAAGACTAAAGAGCCATGTATAGTCTTTTGGTGCCCTGTAACGTGCGCAGAGCAGAGAGGTAATTCAGAGGTTCACCTGTATATGACGTTCTGCCAAGTATTCCTTCATTTGCCTTATAGTGTACTTACCGAAGTGTGCTATTGAGGCCACAAGGACGGCATCTGCACCTCCATCAACAATAGCCTCGTACAAGTGCTCAAGTGTTCCGGCCCCGCCGGATGCAATTACAGGAACATTTACCGCTTCAGAAATTGCCTTTGTCATTGGAATATCATAACCGGCCTGCGTGCCATCAGCATCCATACTTGTCGGCAGGATTGCGCCGGCACCTAAATCCTCAACTCTTTTTGCCCACTCGACGGCGTCAATACCTGTCCCGGAAGTGCCGCCGTTGACTATGACTTCAAAACCGGATGGTAATTGTGAATTGCCGCAGGTATCTATTGCAATGGTAATTTTATCACTGCCGAATTCCTTCGCCGCTTCTTTAACAAAATCCGGATTTCGCACGGCAGAAGTATTAATGGATACCTTTGATGCGCCTACATCTATCAATTCTTTGATGGCCTGGCAGTTGCGGATTCCGCCGCCAACGGTCAGCGGCACCGAAATTCTCTCGACGGTTCTTTTTACGGCGTCGAGGAGAGTGTTTCGGTTTTCGAGGGTTGCTGTGATATCCAGAAATACCAGCTCGTCGGCCCCGGCCTCGCTATAAACAGCGGCGCTCTCCGCAGGGTCGCCTACATCTTTTAACTTTACAAAGTGAACACCTTTGACCAATCGGCCGTCCTTCACATCCAGGCATGGGATGATTCTTCGATAATCCATAATCTTGACTTCCTAATTTTGTTAGCCAAAAATCCGTATTGAATTTTCAGAAGTATACCAAAAGATTGCATCCAGGTCGAGAAAATGTTTTTTTTGGCGGGAATTTACTGCCGGCTATATTTTTCGGGCCACGCAGGGCGGAATAACCGACCAAATGATATGTTGAATTATCGTAAGAACCTGATTGGACATCAGTTAAACATCTGGCCAGTCATAAAGGGTAGTATTTGCCTTTATCCGCAGAGATTGGGCTGACCGCGTCAGTATTACCTGATATCCCGCCATTTGACCGGCTGTTGGTCGATTTCGAGTATTTCAGCTCTGTTGATAAACCACCTTTTATTCTGCTCCTTTTTCAGGTCAAATTTCATTTTCAATATCACAAATGGCTTATAATCTCTGTAAATACGACTCTGCTTTTCAAAATGAATTATGGAAGTCAAAGTAACTGCCGCGCTGGGCGATGATATTTCCACTTTCAAACCCATTCTTTTAGCTTTATTCACCAGCGGCTCCGACAAAAGACGCCGGGTGTGATTCATCAAATCGTCTTTGGTATTATGATATGAATCCTCGTAATCAGCGGAAATAATAGCTGCGATTGCATCAAAATCCTCCCGCTCGACAGCCTTTCTCGCTGTTTTAATGAGCGCGTTGATTCGTTCCAAATCGGTTCGGACAAGCGTGTCAAAGCCAAAAGCCGACACAGCAAGTACAATCGGCAGAAACCATTGCCACCGGTGCCGCTCGTATGTTTGAATGATATGGATTATCTGGAAAGTAAGCAGCACGGCAATACCCAGACCCAGGGCGGCCTGTATAATTATAGTAAGCGTTTTGCCGAATTTGAACAAGCCCGCTTCAACAAGGAAATCCACGGCAAAAAAAGCAACCGCGAGAAAGATTACCAGATGCGACTGCCACCACAGCCGGCTGTCACCATGAATCAGAAGCAGGATAAACCAGGCAGCAATGCCTGCAATCAGAAGTGTCCAGGGCTGTTCAAAAATATTGAACATTTCGGTGGGAAGTCGGTATTACTCGTTCTTGCCTGTTACATAGCCTCTCTGCATATACCACAGGTCATTTTCGTCTTCCTGGTCGCTGTCGCCTGAGTTAGTGCAGTAACCAAATGTCTGCTCTATATTCATGTCAGCTGTCGCTTTTGAACGCCACCTGTGTTTTTCTCCGTGACCATCGGCAAAACCCAGCATGCTTCTATCATTATGCCACGGCGCTAACGGGTCAGTCCAGCAATTGCCCGGAACAGGTAAAAGCCAGGAACCCATATTCCATCCCCTGTCGTCGGCTTCCTCAATAAAGACATATTTTCGGTCGGGATTCCTTATCTCGTCAAAAACTTCGGCTACTCGGTCCGGCATTGTTTTACTATCGCCGCTATATGCCTCTTCTCCATTCATACCGCCGGCAATGGAATAACTGCAATACGCCCATTGATCCGGGAAATCTAACCTCGAATCAAACGGGCAGCGAAATACCTTCACAGTCTTAACATAAGGAAAGATTTTACCCGTTTTTATGCCTCTGAGCTTATTATCAATAAGCGCACTGTCCCCGCCTGTGTATACAAAGTTTTCATCGTGTGGAGGATTTATCCAAAAACCATCCGGAAAGCCGCTTTTATCCATAAAATTACCGCTCATGACCCTATGACCGCCCATCAATTGACCTTCATTATCAATTGTGTACGTAAACCACGCAAGTGAGAGTGTGTTTAAATTGCTAACACAGATAAGAGCTGCCGCCTGGTCTTTTGCCAGCCTAAGAGCGGGCATCAGAAGTGCCATCAGCAGCGCGATAATTGCGATTACTACTAACAGCTCAATTAGCGTAAAAGCTCCTTTTTTCATGGTAGTCCTACCTTTCCGGCCGATTGCCAAAATTTCCCGATGGCTATCATCTCCGCTGGTGTTATTATCCTATTTATATTTTCGCCGTTTCTTTATATTATATGGAAAGCAGCCTTTCAGTTTCTCTCAGTTAGGCCCTTGTATTATATAGAAACAATCTCTTATTTTATTATATTAGGCTGAGCCTGATATGTCAAGTGCCAAAAAATATTCTTTTTCCTCAAAAAAACCCATTAAGACGGTCAGATTTCCAGCTCCTTTTTGACCTCAGCGATCTTCTCGACAGCAAAATCCAGGTCTTGCCGGCTGTGGGCTGCGGATATCTGGGTGCGGATTCGCGCAGCGCCTTTTGGAACCACAGGATAGGAGAATCCTATCACGTAAACACTCCTTTCTAACAGCTTTTCCGCCATTTTCTGAGCAAGAACCGCATCTCCGAGCATAATCGGCACAATGGGGTGCTCACCGGGGAGAACGTCTAATCCGATTTTGGCTATTTTGTCTCTAAAATAGCGGGTATTGTCCTGAAGCTTATCTATTAACTCGGTGGAAGCCGAGAGGATATCGAGCACTTTTATTGATGTGGCGACGATGGCCGGTGCCAGCGTATTGGAGAAAAGGTAAGGGCGGGACCGTTGGCGGAGCATCTCAATAATCTCTTTCCTGCCGCTGGTGTAGCCGCCGCTGGCGCCGCCGAGGGCTTTGCCTAACGTGCCGGTAATAATATCGACGCGCCCCATCACATCGCGATATTCGTGAGTGCCTCTGCCCCGCTGGCCGAGGACGCCGACCGCGTGTGAATCATCAATCATCACAAGGGCATCGTATTTTTCCGCAAGCTCGCAAATCTCGTTTAGCTTTGCGATGGTTCCGTCCATTGAAAAAACTCCGTCGGTTGCAACGAGCCGGAAGCGAACTGATTGTGCCTGCTTCAATTTATCCTTCAAGTCCTGCATATTAGAGTTTTCAAACCTTAGTCGCTGGGCCTTGCAGAGACGTATACCATCGATAATACTGGCGTGATTAAGGTTGTCGCTAATAATAGCATCGTCTGCCGTAAGCAGGGTCTCGAACAAACCTGTATTGGCATCAAAGCAGGAGCAATACAGGATTGTATCCTCAGTACCGAGAAATTCGGAGATTTTTTCCTCCAGCTCCTTGTGTATCTGCTGTGTTCCGCAAATAAAGCGAACGGAGGACAAGCCATACCCCCATTTAGCATAACTTTCCTGTGCGGCCCGAACAACCTCAGGATGGTCGGCGAGGCCCAGATAATTGTTGGCACACAAATTCAGGACTTTCTGTCCGCCCTGCACTGTAATCATAGCCTGCTGCGGACTGGTTATAATCCGTTCCGCCTTGTAGAGGCCATTGTCCCTTATTTGTTTAAGCTCGCCGGATATATGGGTTTTCATCGCTCCAAACATATCCTGTCCCCTGCAATT
>CAYVIT010000176.1:0-1235 GCA_964451425.1 uncultured Pirellulales bacterium | reverse complement strand
GTTATCAATACATCTTCTCCCACAAGGTCATAAGTCAGAGTCGTATGAACCGCGTTGCCAAAGGGGTCAAAGCAGCTAAGCACATCTGTAGGTATGTTAGGGTCGCAATACCACACGTTAGTAACGGGCAGGGACAAATACTCGGCAAACGCACCGTCCCGATTGACACCAATGCCTTTTGGGTCCCTGCATAGATGCCTTCTACCGGCCAGACAGTTTCTGCATCGTCCGCAGACGACATGGCCTTCACCACTGACAAGGTCGCCCGGCTGGAAATCATGCACATTACCGCCTATCTTCTCAACAGTGCCGACGAACTCATGGCCTATAATCATGGGCGTCTTTATAGTCTTTCGGGCCCAGGCATCCCAGTTGAATATATGGATATCAGTGCCGCAAATTGAGGTCTTGTTGATTTTAATGAGCACATCATTGATGCCTATGTCGGGCGTGGGAACATCTTCCATCCAAACTCCATGTTCCGGACTTTTCTTAAGCAGCGCTTTCATAACTTAAATTCTCCTGTCCAGTCTTTCCTGATAAACGTATTTTAGTCTTTCAGCCGACATAATCCATTTCTAATCCGAACAGGAAGCAGCCTGCCATTTAATCTTTTGAAGCTGATGTGTTCTCTCGTGATTAGTCATATCAGAAGCCAGGGCTGTTACAGTTATAAAACCAAGTTCCAGAGACGTTGTGTCGGTTGGCTCATCGTCAAGGCGGTGGCAATTGCCGGTCAACTGAAAAACGGTTTGGCCCTGTTCGTTTTTCTGTGGGATATAATACTCGTCGAAACCTTTGCTTGATTGCGGCACGACTCTTACGCCCTTAGGCTCACCTCTCGATAATTGGGGTATATTGATATTTATGACATCGCCGCTTTTCAACGGCATAAGCTTTTTAAGGATGTCTACACAATATTTAGCCGCCTTTCCGAAATCGCCGGGTACGCCGGGTGCTTCAACGGCAAGACTCATTGCAACAGCCGGAATTTTTAAGAAAGCACCCTCCATTGCGGCGGCAACTGTGCCGGAGTAATAAACGTTAATTCCGGCGTTGGCGCCGTTGTTTATGCCGGCAACAAGCAGGTCTATCGGCCCTTCGTGAAGCTGCATAACGGCCAGCTTAACACAATCGGCAGGGGAGCCCTCGATACTAAAACCGACGAACTGGCCGTTTATATCTACTTTATTGTACACCAACGGGCGAGAGTATGTAATGCTGTGGCTGGCACC
>CAYVIT010000175.1:0-5570 GCA_964451425.1 uncultured Pirellulales bacterium | reverse complement strand
GGTGGGCTGCATTTTGAGTGCGTCCAGTGCGGTGCGTGTTGCGCCGGGCCGGGCGAAGGGTATATCTGGGTCACTAAGCCTGAAATGGAGATAATCGCCGATTTTTTGAAGATGACGACAGGCGAGCTGCGGCGCAAGTTCCTGAAGCGCATCGGTCTGCGGACAACGATTATTGAACACCCGAGCACCAGGGATTGTATGTTCCTGCAGGAAGTGAACGGCCAAAAGAGATGTGTGGTTTATCCTGTTCGTCCGAGCCAGTGCAGGAGCTGGCCTTTTTGGGAGAGCAATTTGGCCAGTCCCGGTTCCTGGAACCAAGCCGCTCAAAAATGCAGCGGCATCAATCGCGGAAGGCATTATAGCTTTGAAGAAATAGAGAAAATCAAGAGCGAGAAGAAATGGTGGCAGGAACCGGAGCAAAAAATCAGCTCCTGAATAAGGTGGCTGAAATTTATGATTGGTTGGATGAACAAATCCACCTTTCTAATGACCTGGGTGGGGGGTGTGATGCCTGCGGCAAATGTTGTGATTTCGAGGCTTTCGACCATCGCCTGTTTGTTACTCCGCCGGAGTTGATGTACTTAGCTGCAAAGCTGGGCGCCGAAAACATAAAGCCAATGCCGGGCAATCTATGTCCCTACAATGTCGACGGTAAATGCACGATTTATACATATCGTTTCGCCGGCTGCAGGATTTTTTCCTGTAAGGATGATAAGGATTTTCAAAGCGGTTTGAGTGAGTCGGCCCTGAAGAAATTCAAATCGGTATGCACAGAATTCAAAATCCCTTATCGCTATACCGACCTGGCGAGCGCGTTGAATGGTTATGAGAGCCCTTAGTATTTGTCAATCGGCAGGGGGATGTTGTTCTGTGGGTCCTTTAGGTTGATATATTTTACCGGTCCTGAGAGGGAGCCGTGTTTCTTGTAATAGCTGTAAAGCTTGGCCAGTTTCTGCTCATCGGTAGATTCCAGATGTCGTTGCCATTTGCCTACCTCAGCTCCCCAGATGATTTCAGTGTTGTCCTTTGTGTACAGGACGATATGTGGGAATTGGCTGTTTTCCCGGCCCTCGAAATTGCTCACATCGATGCTGTCGATTTCGCTGAGTAAGGGTTTTTGGGACGCTTCAATATCTTTATCCCTTCGATCGAGCCTCTCCAGCACAGCTACGGCCGCAGCGAGGTCATCGCGAAGCCAAACTCTGCCTGCCGGAGGTGTTCTTATTATCAGAGGCAGGCCTTCCACCCGTACAATTGGGATGTTCGGCAACGGCACAAAATCGAGCACAACCATCTCTGAGTCCACGTAGAACTTGCTTAACCCTGATTTAACCAGGGCAAGGGGCCTGCGCCATCGGCCTGTGATCTGAATACTATCGTGAGTTGTTTGTACTTTTACATCATCCAGCCAGGCTGCTGCCTGGGCAAGATTTTTCTGAACCAGGCGGGCTGCTTCTTCGTTGGGTATGAAATCTCCCCGAGGCGCGGCGGCGGCGTAAATCTTTTTTTTGAGCGATTCGTTAACCCAGGGGGGGGCATCCATCAGCTTAAGTGTAGACGCTTTCTCCCAGACGGGTATATTTTTTTTAACGTATTCGTCAAGAGATGTGAAGCCGACCCATATAACAAATACAAAGCCGATTCCTACGGCGGCAGATAAGCAGCCTACGGCGAAAACTTTCAGAATCCGCGTCAAACCCGGAAGAAAGCTTTTCCTTCGCCTGCTCTTTCTTTTTGGGGTGCGGCTCTTAAAGGATATTCTTTTAGTCACGCTTTTTTTTGCTCGTTTTTTTCTGATTGCCATAATCTCGGATATTGTGAAGCGTATCGTATCTGTTTTCAGGCTTGGCGCTTTACGAGGGAAGAATACGCCGCCTCGATTATATTTGTGCACAACTCGCTCATTGAAAGTCCTGTTTTTGCCGCTGCCATAGGTAACAATGAATGGGTAGTAAAGCCCGGGATGGTGTTGACCTCCAGGATGTAAGGGGTCCCATCGTTAGTCAGGATAAAATCGGCCCGTGCAAAGTGCCGGCAGCCGAGGGCGTCGAAACAAGTGACGGCGTCTGCTGAAATTTTGTCGGTCAGTACCTGGTCGTCAATCGTATCGAAGAGAAACTCTGTCTGTTCGTCGATGTATTTTGCTTCGTAATCGTAGAAGCCCGTTTTAGTTTTAATCTCGATAATGGGCAGCGCCCGGTTTTCCAGAATGCCGACGGTTATTTCTCTACCGGCAATGTATTCTTCAATCATACAATCGCCGAAGTCGGTCAGGCACCGGCGGGCGTCGGCTAATGCCGACTTTGGGTCGTCGACAATGGTGACACCGATAGTGCTTCCCTGCCTGACGGGCTTGACTACAAACTTGTTGCTGAACTGTGATAGCTCTGTCTCAAGTTGTTCCGGTCTCGTCTGGTCGTCGAACGTAATGGATTTTGGTGTTACGACGCCGGCTTTTACAAAGGCCTTTTTGCTTGCTATCTTGTCAAACGCCAACCTGCTTGCCGTCGGTCCGCTGCCTGTGTAGAGAAGTGATTTGTCTTCGAGAATCTGCTGGAGCTGGCCGTCTTCGCCGAATTTGCCGTGGAGCGCGATAAAGAACATGTCGATGCCGGTATCTTCAAGGATATCCAAATTTTCCGGGCTGATATCGGCGGTAACTATGTTGAAGCCGGCTTTTTTTAGCGCTTCTGCAACGCAGCTTCCGCTCTGGATGCTGATGTTACGTTCTTCACCGATACCACCCATAAGGACGGCTACTTTTAATTTGCTATTTTCTGTTTTCAATTTACTATGTTTGGGTAAATGGTAAGTGGTTGAATGGCTGACTAATTTCTGCTTATTTTCGCCACTCACCAGTAACCAATTACCAGTTACCAATTACTTAATTCCAGATTTCGATTTCAAGTTCCAGGTCGGTGTCGAACTGTTCTTTGACCCTCTCTTTTATAACGTCTATCAGTCTCAAAACGTCGCGGCTTTTGCATTTATTTTCGGCGATTATGAAATTTGCATGTTTTTCACTGACAACGGCGCCGCCGATTTGCAGGCCCTTCAGGCCGGCCCTGTCGATCAGGGCGCCGGCGGAAACACCTCTTGGATTTTTGAATATGCAGCCGGAGTTTTTCGTATTTAACGGCTGATTGTTCTTTTTATAAATCCACATTTCTTTCACCGTTCGCATGATTTGCTCCGGGTCAGCGGCGGATAACTGCAGCCTGGCGTTCAGGACGAATTTTGCAGTGATGTTTGTCCGGCGGTAGTCGAACATAAGCTCCGGCTTGCTCTTTTCAAAAACACTGCCTTGATTGTCCATCAGCGTCACGGTCTCTACGGCGGCGCCGATATCGCCGAAGTTTCCTCCGGCGTTCATTCTTACGGCCCCGCCGATTGAGCCGGGTATGCCCGTGAGAGCTTCGATACCCGACAGCCCTTTTTCAACGCAGGTTAAAACCAGCTTGCTCAAATCCGCGCCGGCCCAGGCGGTGACCTCTTCGCCGTCAAATTCCACCTTTTGGAATTGGTCCGAATCAAGTTTGATGACGGCTGCGCGCAGCCCCTCGTCGCTGATTAGGAGATTTGAGCCGAAGCCCAGCACGTAAATCCGAATTCCGTTTTCGTTGCATCGCAGTGCGACGTTTTTGAGCTGGTCGACGCTTTCCGGCCTAATGAAGTAATCGGCCGGTCCGCCCAAGCCGTACCAGGTGTGTTTGGCCAACGGATAGTTGGCTTCAACTATTTTCTCTAAGCCGCTGAATAAATTCATCTGCAACCTTCCAAATATCGCCTGCTCCCATTGTCACGACCAAATCGCCGGCGGTTACGTTGTCTTTTAGATAATCGCAAATTTGGTCGAAGCCGTCGATAAATAGTGCCTGGGTTCCGTTGCTTTGTATTTTATCAACAAGCATTTGCGAATTAATTTCTTTTTTGGCGGCCTGCGAGTCCCGGACGAAGTAAATCTCCGGGACAATAGTTACATCGGCAAGGCTGAAGCTTTCTGAAAAGTCATTCAGCAAAAATCTTGTTCTGCTGTACTGGTGTGGCTGGAAGATGCAGAAGATTCGCTTCGGCTCATACCTTTCTCGAATGGCGGCCAGTGATGCGCGTATTTCGGTTGGGTGGTGGGCGTAATCGTCGAGGACGGTGATTTGGCCGACCTTGTCTTTTAGCATTAGCCGGCGGTCGATGCCGGTAAAGCCGGGCAGCAGGGCGAGTACCTGCTCGGGCTCAAGTCCTATATTCATTGCTATAGCGACTACGGCAAGGGCATTGAGAATATTGTGGGTGCCGGGCAGAGAGATTCGTGCGGCCCCCAACAATGTGCTATTGTGGTAAACATCAAAGGTATAGAAACCATCATTTAGCTCAATATTGGCGGCGCAGAAATTGTAATTTCTATCAAGGCCGAAGGTCTCGCATCGAATATCGGCTGGCATCTTACTTATGACTTTTGCGACGTTTGAATCCACGCCGTTGGCGACCAACAGGCCTTCCGGCTTGATACCGAGGGCGAAATCGCAGAAGGCATCGACTATTTCTTCTTCGTCTTTGTAGTAATCGAGATGGTCCTGCTCGATATTTAGTATGCAGCCGATTCGGGGTTTGAGGTTCAGAAAGCTTCGGTCGTATTCGCAGGCCTCTGCTATGAAGTATTTACTTTCTCCGACACCGGAGGAACCGCCCAATTGGATGACGTCGGCGCCGATGATGAAATTGGCGTCGATGTCGGCCTGTTTTAGACAATATGTCAGCCAGCCGCTGGTTGTGCTCTTGCCGTGGGTGCCTGCGATAGCTACGCCATCATAGCAATTGCAAAGTTGGCCCAGCATCCGGGCATACTTATAGATTTTGAGCCCTTTGCTGCGTGCCAGTTTCAGTTCGGGATTTTCTTCTTTTATGGCGGCCGAAATTACGACCGCGTCGGCGGCCGGGTCGAGATTGTTGGCGTTATGGCCGATCTTGATATTCGCTCCCCATTCGCAGAGCCTGTCGGTAACAGCGGTTTGTGTCTGGTCGGAGCCGGCAACAATGGCATGATTTTTTATCAGAAGCTGTGCCAGGCCGCTCATCCCGACTCCACCGGCGCCGATAAAGTGGAATTTTTTGCCCGCCACAGTTGCCGTGCCGTTTTCCACATTCACTATGGAGACAGCCGATTCCGGAGAGTTTATTCTATTTTCCGTGTCTGATTTTTCTAATTTTGCTGTATTTGGCCGGCTCATAGCTCATCCTTGATAAAATTTGAGGTTTCCATCAGCGGGATTTTAGCATGAAAGCCTGACAAAGGAAAGAAAAAAGGCTAAATCACAATCACCTAATTTTCGTCCTGGTCCGGGACAAATTCAATTAAATCGCCGGGTGTGCAGTTCAGTACCTTGCAGAGCTGGTTCAAGGTGGAAAAGCGGATGGCGCGCGCCTTGTTGGTTTTTAGGATGGAGAGGTTATTGACCGCCAGGCCTGTTGCTTCGGCCAAGTCTTTTAGTTTCATCCGCCGATCTAAAAGCACATAATCCAGTCGAATGTTAATCATTTGTTGACCTCCTTTAGACCAGCGTCTTTGATTCTTC
>CAYVIT010000174.1:0-5576 GCA_964451425.1 uncultured Pirellulales bacterium | reverse complement strand
TCAGGCGACAAATCCACCTTAATCATGCGCCCAGTTTTTGGGGAGTATTATACACTTCCAAATTCTATCTGCAATCCACCGATGCGAACGAAGAACGTGCGTGCCAAGCACTTGATCGGATCGTGGGAGTTTTAGAAAGTGACGCCAAAATGACGCCTAATCCCTCCAAACACAAAAAGAGCGAGAAGCCAAGTCTCCCTAACTTTCGCTCACATCAAAAGTTACACTAATCGGGGAGACAAGATTTGAACTTGCGACCTCTGCGTCCCGAACGCAGCGCTCTGGCCAAACTGAGCTACTCCCCGAAAAATCGAAGGCCTGACAATAGCATCTGGGCCGACGAATTGCAAGCTATAATAAATTGACAGGGTCTATATCTATGGCAACCTTGACCTTCGGGCGAACAGGCCCTGCCGCTCGCAGGCTCGTAAATAATCGCTGAATAATCTCCGCCCGCGGGGCCTGGATAATTATCTGCATCCTGTGAAACCGCTGAACTCGGCTTATCACCGCCGGCATCGGCCCACGAACGACTATCTTCAGCCCATCCTGTGCAACAACAGAGTCAATCCTTTCCCGCATCACCTTGCAGGCCGTTTCAAGTTTTTCAAAATTCATATCCCGCATAACGATAACCGCCAGTCGCCAGAACGGGGGCAAGTTGCAGGCCTTGCGATGCTTTAGTTCCTCTCTGACAAAGCCATCAAAGTCCGCGTTGAGGGCAAACTGTATGGCCGGCTGCTTCGGCAAAAAGGTTTGAACGAAGACGACACCCTTTTTCGCCGAACGACCCGCCCGACCGGCTACATGAGAAATCAATTGAAACGTCCGTTCGTTTGCCCGGAAGTCAGGCAGATAAAGCGAAGTATCAGCACTAATTATACCCACCAATGTTACGTTTGGAAAATGCAGGCCTTTGGCTAACATTTGCGTGCCGGCTAATATGTCGATTTGACCTTCACCGAAATCTCTTAGCAGCCGATAATAATCTCTGCTTGCCATAGAATCACTGTCAATCCTCGATGCACGGGCCTGGGGAAACTTTTTAGCCAATTCCTCTTCGAGCCGTTGTGAGCCAAGCCCTATCATCGCCATCCCTTTGCCGCACAGCGGACATTTTTCAGGCACAAGAGTCTGCGCCAGGCAATAATGACACATTGCATAGCCATAGTTTATATGTTTTCCTGTTATCGTTTGCATCCGGCCGCCGCGGTAGGTTTTTGATTTGTGAAAGGTCAGCGTGACATCACAATTGCGACAGTGCAGGGTATGTTTGCAGGATGGGCAAAATACAAAATTGCTGTAACCGCGTCTGTTCAAAAGCAAAATCGCCTGCTCATTTTTCGCCAGGACCTCTTTGAGACGTTCAGCCAACGGCTCACTTATTAAATTTATGCCGACGCCGCTGTAATGCTCCCGGCGCAAATCGACGAGTCTCATTTCGGGCATGGGCAGGTCCATTACTCTCCTGGGTAAATGTACAAGGTTGAAATGCTTTTTGCCTGTGCAATTAGACAGAGTCTCCAACGATGGTGTAGCGCTTCCTAAAATGCAATGGGCATCGGCCAATTGCGCCCGTTTTATTGCGACGTCTCTGCCGTTGTAGCGAGGTGCGGTATCCTGCTTATAGCTGGACTCATGCTCTTCGTCAACAACAATAAGGCCAAGGCGGGCTAATGGGGCAAAAACCGCCGAGCGAGCACCGATAACCACGTCGGCATCGCCGGCCTTAATTTTCCGCCACTGCACATTTCGCTGAGCAGAAGTTAGGCCTGAGTGCATCACAGCGATTTTTTCAAATCTTGAACTGAACCGCTGAACCGTTTGAGCGGTGAGTGCAATTTCTGGAAGCAGCACGATTGCGGTTTTGCCCTTTTGCAAAACCGCCCCGACAGCCCTGATATAAAGCTCGGTTTTGCCGCTATCGGTAACACCATGCAAGAGGGTTACGCTGAATCTGTCCGAATTTATCCGGTCGATTATAGAGTTCAGTGCCTTTTGCTGGTCTTCGTTTAGTACGACTTCATCTGCTTTTATTGACATCCCCATAGGAAAGGCAGGCAAGGCCTTTAATATTGTCTTCTCGGTTATTTTGATAATCTGTTTCTCAACTAATTTCTTTACAGGCTGATTCGTACAGCCTATTCCTTCTAAAATCTGCTTTAGTTCCAATGCCGTTTCTGCGTTTGAAGCTCCTTTTGTCTGAAGCAGTTGGACAATTTGTTTTTGCTTCTTTCCTCTCAATTGCTGAATGGTTTCTTCAATTTCAGCGGGGCTGATTATCAGATAAGCAGACTTTTCCGTTCTGGCGCCGGCTCCTTTTTTCACGGCACTCGGCACAACGGCCGCCAAGACCTGGCCCAGGGGGCAAACATAATAACTGCTAATCCACCGGGCCAGTTTCAAAAGCTGGTCATCTATCAGCGGTTCTTTATCAACTACACTGGAAACTCTTTTGAGCTTAAATATTTTCCCCTTTTTTCTCTGTGTTTCTCTGTGTTCTCTGTGGCTAATATCCGTTTCGACACAGAAGCCGACCTCCGGTTTGTTTTTTCTGCCGAACGGCGCTTCAATTCTCTGCCCTGTTGTAACCGGCCAAAGAGTATCAGGCAGAAGATAGTCAAACTCGGTATCCGCAGCCGACTGAAACGCCACTCGAACAATATGACTACAAACCGCCCCATTGCCATTCCCGCGCAAGCGAGAATCCATTTCCATTTTCGTAAACAAACTGTCGGTTTCAAATTTATTCATAACCACTGTCGATTGTCCCAGTTTGAAACATCTATGTCAAGATTTCAGAAAGCCCTCCTTTCACCTTTGTAGCCTGTCATTATTATCCGTTCCCTGCGCTCAAATGCAAACTTGGCAAAGAATCTGAATTCCCCTATGAGGTTGTTTTTTTGGCTTCAACAGCAGCAACAAAAGTTTGTAATCCCGGCGTATTCCTATTTTTGTTGACAAAAGACGAATTATCAAAAGAATATAAGGCATGAAAAGGAAATGGTCTCTTATGTTGACAGTTGGTGCCCTCTTTGCCGTTCTGCACCTTACGGGCTGCTACAAGCCCGTAGACGAGCCGGTAATAGTCAGGGTGCTGCCGCTGCCGGCACCTAAGCCGGCGATACTACGCTCGATTGCCGGCAAATCGATAGAAAACCGACCTATTGCCTATACAGTCCTCGGCTGGGGCAGCGACGTTATCTTTATCCTGGCGACAATACATGGTGACGAGAAAGCCGGAACACCACTTGTTCGCCAACTGGAAAGATATCTCCAACAGCACCCGGAATTGTTAGAGGGACGAAGGGTCGTGCTTATGCCCACAGCCAATCCGGATGGCGCGGCCCGCAACAGTCGCTATAACGCTCGCGGTATTGACCTGAACCGCAACTTCTCAACAGCCAACCGTATCAACAGCAGCCGGTTCGGCCACAAACCGCTTTCCGAGCCGGAGGCGCGTGCCATCGAACAGCTTATCCGGCAGTATGCTCCTGACCGTATTGTCAGTATTCACCAGCCGTTGTCTTGTATCGACTACGATGGTCCCAGCCTAGCGCTGGCAAATCGAATGGCCCAGCATTGTAAACTGCCACTGAAAAAGCTTGGCGCAAGACCCGGCTCCTTAGGTTCGTATGCCGGGATAACTCTCGGCAAACCTATCATAACGCTCGAACTGCCCCGCGCTGCTGACAGGCTTAACTCAGAACAACTTTGGCAGCAATACGGCCCGGCTCTCGTTGCAGCCATCATGTATCCGTATAGGGCGAAATGAATATATCCACATCCTTAGTCGTTGAGTTCAAAATACTCTGAAGCTATTTGGTTGATATAATCTCCGATGGCCAACGAAGCAGTTGCAGCCGGTGAAGGGGCATTTAAAACGTGGATTGAGCCTTCTCGTTTTTCTATGCGGAAATCATCAATCGGTTCGCCGCTCAGGTCAACTGCCTGTGCCCGCACCCCGGCATTGCCGGGCTTTATATCATCGGCCTGAAGCGAGGGAATAAATCTTTGCAATTGTCTAAGGAACAGCTTCCTGGAAAAGGCCCGCGTGTACTCGCCAAGCCCATACTTGAAGTGTCTGAAAAACAGTTTCCATGTCCCCAGGTAAGAAAGCGATTCCCAGGAGTCTCTCAAGCTGAAATCGATTTTACTATAACCCTCTCTCTTGAATGAGAACACTGCATTCGGGCCGCATTCGACCGAGCCATCAATCCTTCGGGTAAAATGTACGCCGAGGAAAGGAAGCTCGGGGTCCGGGACGGGGTATATCAGGTTTTTAACTTTTTCTCTCGCTGCCTCGGTTAAATCATAATAATCCCCGCGAAAAGGGACAATCCTCATCTTCGGCTCAACGCCGCACATCTTCGCTACCCTATCGCACTGAAGTCCCGCACAGTTGATAATATATCTTACTGCCAGAGCACCATTATTCGTTACAACATTAGTAAAATAATCATGCTTATCACATACCACTACTTTATGCGAATTCAGAATTTTATTCTGTCCATCAGCTTCTATCAGCTCGGCCAACTTCATTGCTACTTCAGTAAAATCGATAATCCCGGTACAGGGCACCCGTATACCTGCTATGCCTTGGCAGAATGGCTCAATTTCGTTGATTTCATCGGGCCCGATTTTTTCGATACCTTCTATCTCGTTTTCCACGCCATTTTGAAAAACCTGCTCAAGATTTGCCAGCTCTTTTTCCTTCGTTGCGACAATAATTTTGCCGCAAATCTCATAAGGAATATTATGCTCTTCGGCGAAATTTATAAGCTGTTTTCTTCCCTCGGCGCAGTTTTTTGCCTTATATGAGCCGGGCTTATAGTACAGCCCGGAATGAATAACGCCGGAATTATGGCCGGTCTGGTGGACTGCTATTTGATCTTCTTTTTCCAATACGGCGATTGAAATTCCGGGATTATTGCGTGCAATACTGTAAGCCGAAGCCAGACCTACAATCCCGCCACCCACCACAACAATATCAAAATCAACTTTATGTTTCACTACTTCAAGTCCTCAAAATCAAATTTTTTCAGCCCACACAATAATCGACAAGCCCTTGTCAGTCAATCCAGAAGCAAAAGGCCGGTCGACGGAGGATGGATGTCCTCCATCTGAAATTGGGTTTGTTTTGGGTTTGTATTGGCTTTGTTTTGGCATTTCACTGGCCTTAATTGGCTTTGATTGGGTTCGTTTTGGGTTCGTTTTTCCCGCGTTCACCAAGTGTCCTTTTATCATAATCCATTGTAATATAACAACATACGTTCATTTGACTTTTTCGGAAATTGGGTTCGTTTTGCATAAAAAGGTGAATTTGTAAAGATCTCTCTACACTTGTAAAGCGCCGCAGGCGCGAAAATAGCTGGATTCTCGACGCTATTATTATGTAGAGAGATAATTTCATATTACAAATCTCAGATTTCAAATTCAGTTATTGGTTAATGGTTAATGGTTAATGGTTAATGGTTAATGGTTAATGGTTAATGGTTAATGGTTAATGGTTAATGGTTAATGGTTAATGGTTAATGGTTAATGGTTAATGGTTAATGGTTAATGGTTAATGGTTA
>CAYVIT010000173.1:0-5606 GCA_964451425.1 uncultured Pirellulales bacterium | reverse complement strand
CAATGCTCTGTCAGGATATGATATGTGTTGGTGATGGAATTAGCACGGCACACTTTGGAGCGGCATTATGGAGCAGCGGACCAGATGGGATTGAGAGTGACGAGATAGGGCTTGAAACCGCCAGAAATCTTGGTAGACGTCTTGCTCAGGTAGCTGCAAAAATAGGAATATAATTATGGCATAGCAGCAATTTCGTGTTACTTTCCAGCCTTCCGGGCATAGCGTATTTGTACTGCCTGGCACCAACCATATCATCACTTGCTAACAAATACGCAGGCAAGGGCAAGTCAGGGTGTCCGGCAGCATGCGAACATTCAAAAGCAGATACAGTGAAAAAAAAATTATGATACAATTGTTTTCAAAGCACGAGCCGGTATTCCCTGAGGAATCGTGTTGATATGAAAGCAGAAAATGACAACATAATCGAAGTGGATGGACTAACAAAAAGATTCGGCAGTCTTACCGCGGTGGACCAGATTTCTTTCAGCGTTAAAGGGGGCGAGGTCTTTGGGTTTTTAGGACCGAATGGTGCGGGGAAAACAACCACAATTAGAATGTTAACGGGCTTGCTTACACCGGATTCAGGAAAGGCCTTTATAGATGGATTTGACATAAAGAAAAATCCAATCAGAGCGAAAATGAAAATGGGCGTTATCCCGGAAACAGGAAATGTCTATGTAGATTTGACGGCAAAGCAGAACATAATATTGACTGGTAAGTTCTATGGGATTAACAGAAGGGAGCTTGAGAAAAGAGCAGACTGTCTTTTGGGAGAATTTGGACTTTATGAAAGAAAAGATGATGTCGTCAGAACATTTTCAAAAGGCATGAAACAAAGAGTCAATATTGCAAGTGCTGTTGTTCATAATCCTGACATCCTGTTTCTGGATGAGCCGACTTCGGGATTGGATGTTCAAAGCCAGCGATTGATTAGGAAAATCATCAAGGAAATGAATAAGCGGGGGACAACTATTTTCTTAACTACTCATAATATCGAAGAAGCAAATATACAATGCCAAAGAGTGGGAATTATTAACAAAGGCAGAATAGCAGCTATTGATGCCCCCGAAAACTTGAAGAGAATCTTTGAAGAAACACAATCGGTTGAAATCTCTTTCAATAAACCAATCGATAGTGGTTTGATTGAAAACAGTCAATTTGCTGAAAGAATAGAGCAAATTGGAGATAAGTGGAAATTATACACGGATAATCCTGACGGACTCGTAAAATACTTGGCCAAACTTGCTCAGGAACAAGGCTTAATACTTACTTCGATGCAGATATGCAGGGCGAGCCTGGAAGACGTATTTGTAAAGTTGACGGGAGATAACCCCATTAGATAATTCCTACAAAAAACATCAAACGGAGTAAAGATTATGCCGGTTAGAAATTTGAACAGCCAATTTTTCCGTGGTGTTGCGACCGTAACGGAAAAAAATATGCGGATTTATTACACCAAACCACCCGTTATTATATATGGTCTTTTGCTCCCTCTAATTATGTTCATTGCCTTTTATCTTGGAAGGGATATAGATTTTCGGTTTTTCTTTCCCGGACTTTTAGCGATGTTTCTTTTTTTTATAGCTTCGTCGGTAGGTCCTCTGATTACCCCCTGGGAAAAACGTGCGGGAACTTATGAAAGGCTGCTGTCTTTCCCTGTTAGCGTTAATACTATAATTCTTGGAGATACGGCAGCAGGCATGATTTTCGCTATTGTAATCAACCTTGTTGTTTTGGCTGCGGGGTTGATATTCCTACATTACAGTTTAAACGTTTTACTCTTGACTGGCGGTGTATTATTAGGGGCTTTTTGCTTTGCCTCTCTCGGCGTTCTGTTGGCATCACCAGCCGCTCCGAATCCATCATATATTATGATGGCTTCCAGCCTTATCCGGTTTCCGCTGATTTTTATAAGCGGCATTTTAATACCATTAGAGAAACTTCAGGGAACCGTAAGAGTGTTATCCTACTTTTCACCCATTAGTTATTTGGTTGATATACTCAATTTCAGTTTCGGGGGACACGCTCAGTATCCCCTGATTTTTGATTTCGCGATGCTATTTGCATTTAGCGTTGTATTCATATTCTTATCAAATAAATTCCACAAAAGAAATTTGATGAAAGGGCTGTGATTGGTGATTAATATCGAGAATATATATACCGAGCCGCGAAACTGGCGGCCAGAGTGATCTTAGCCGGAGAAGATACAAATGCTTAAAACCATAGCAGTGTCTGTCTGTATATTTGTTTTTGCCATTTTGATGTCAATGGTAGGCCGGGGAGGCGGCAATTTCTACGTTCCCATCTTAATAGCAACAGGTGCTCCAATGAATCAGGCTGCGACAAGTGCACAGTTGATTTTGCTGGCAACAGCCATTGTTGCCACGTTTGTTTTTCACAAGCACAGAACCGTTGATTGGAAATTGGCTCTTGCAATAGACCCTCCGACGGATATTATGGCCCTTGTTGGCGGGTACTTTGCCCATTATTTTGCAGGGTACTACCTGAAGTTTGTTTTTGCTGCGCTTTTAGTCTTAGCTGCTTTTTTTATGTTAAGACCGGTTAATGAGCGTATCTCTCATAACAAAAAGCGTTTCGGATATTGGAATCGGCACTTCGGCGAATATGACTATCGCGTAAACCTTTGGATGGCTATCCCCTTTACGGCTGCGGTAGGTCTGTTCGCCGGGATGGTTGGCATTTCAGGCGGTTCTTTTAAAATACCACTTATGGTATTGGCCTGCGGTGTTCCCATGAGAATAGCAGTGGGCACATCTTCAGCAATGGTAGCAGTGACGGCACTGATGGGATTTACAGGCCATACTATAGCAGGAGATTTTAATTTCATTTGGGTCGTCCCTATGGTCTGTATTGCAGTAATGGGCGGTTTATTAGGCGGCAAAATCTCTATTAAAACCAACCCAGCCAAACTGAAAAAAATATTCGCCTACACTACCCTGGCAGCAGCGGTATTTATGACCTGGAACGCATTGGTTTCTGTGCCGAGATAAGCACTAACATAGAATCACTTGTTAGGGGCAATAAAAAGCGGCCGTAAGGTCTCTTCAATTCGGCCGTCCAGTAGCATATTGTCAGGATGATAAACACACCTTTTTTCTAATTGGCATCTTCGACTGCGCGGGAATGACAAACGTTGTTCTCGCAACAGGAACTAAATAGTCCCTGCTATCTACTAATAGTTGCAAAAAGGCAAAAGAAATCGCTGAAAAGACCTCGCATATTCAATTTTTATTGACAACCGGTTTCAGACAGATTTTGGGGATGCGATGATTTTTCCTGACTGCGAATAAGACAAGCTGCTTCGGCAATGAACTTTTTGAAATTGAAGCTTAAATTCCGGTTGCAGTTCGTGTAAAATCCGGAAAGTAAACTATCTGTCAAAAATTTTGACTAAGATTGGAGAATATTTTATGGAATCCTTAACGAAAGACAGCTTTTTACAAAAAGTTTTTAACTATGAGCAAAATAAAGAATGGAAGTTTGAAGGCGACCTGCCCTGCATCATTGATTTCTATGCCGATTGGTGCGGGCCATGTAAAATGGTAGAGCCTATTTTAAAAGAACTTGCTCAGGAATACCAAGATAAGCTCAATATTTACAGGGTAGACACAGACGCTCAGCAGGAATTAGCGGCCGCTTTCGGCATTCAGAGCATTCCCAGCCTCCTATTTGTACCATTAAATGATAAACCTCAAATGGCAGCAGGCGCATTACCACAAAAAACACTAAAAAAAGTGATAAAGGAAGTGTTGAAAGTTGAATAATAAGGTGCTCCCGCTTATAAAGGAAAAAACTGGTTTGGTAACGCTCCTGTCGGATAAGCTGTTCAAGATGACGGGTAATATTATTAACCACACTTCAAGGGCATAACGATGAATCGTACGCGAAGAAATCTTATTGGCATAAGTTTTCACCAGAATGCTCCCACGGCGGTACGCCAATTGGCGACAAATGACAAGCATTGCCACTTTATTGGCAGGGCCCGAGAGGGTAAGCCCTTTTATATCCCTGCGGAGAGTATAAGCTGTCCTTTAGCCAGGTTCCACTTGGGAATTGGGAATATAGACCTTGAAAATTTGGCCGAGATTCTGGTAAGCTGGACCGACGCCGTGGATAAAGACACGGGGCTTAAGTTCCTCAGGTCTGCATATCGCATGAACCAGCCCTACAAATACATTGCTTACTTCAGCTATCCAGAGAAGGGCCTCAAACCCGATGTGATAATAAGAATCTGTAATTCAGAAGAGACTCAACAAATAGTCCAAAGGTACTCATCTCTGACCGGTGTAAGAGTGGATTCTCCCATTTCAGGCATCGGGGCTGCGTGTGGCGAATGTACAGCGTACGTTCTGATGCGAGGATTACCAACGGTTTCGGTTGGTTGTAATGGCTCAAGACCGGGTATAAATCTCAGAGATGACGAATTGCTGCTGGCTGCGCCATTCGGTTCCAGGATATCTCGGTTGATTATAGGGTAGAATAAACAAATCACAAACAATACAGCGCTGACGCTGACCAAGCTTTATGGGGATGGGACGAATCCCGAAAGTGTCCCAGCCATAGTTGAAGGTTGGCGACGGCTGTTTACGTTCATCTTATCCTACTTTTCTTTGAACAGCAAGTGCCTCCGTTTGTTCAGAGCGGTCCAGATACGATTTGAGCATCCAGAGCTGCTTATACCCGCTGATCCGCTTGAAGTGCTTCTCTGTCTCCAAGAATGCCGCACTCGCCCACCGCAACACCATTCGCCCATCAGACCCGATCTGATCGTTATGGTGTTTTGGACTAAGGTTGTTTGCCAGGACTTTTGAGTGTTGATAATATAAATAAAGATCGCACAGTTCTTTCAATGTCATTTTGCCATTGGATGCCATCTGCATCGATCTATGACATCCGTGTAAATTTGTCGCCTGACATCTCCTTCGAAGGTGGATTCCCATTGCCGGTCCTGGACTTTGCTCGTTCGCTTGAAATTCAGCTTATTTTTCTTAAACTCCACATCCGAGATGTTATGCTCGCCCCACTGGCTTTGCCAATCTGCAGTAAGTTTGCCATCCTGGTTTGGTTTAACTGCAAGGGTTGCGGTATACTCCCGTTCGCCCACCTTGATTTTTATGTCCCAGTTACCAACCGCCCTTGACATCGGTGTGAGGCGCGTGCCCACGACCTTAGACTCGCCCCTGTCACTGGATAAGGTCCCTGTGAGTTTTCTACGCTTGACCGTCCCGGCAAATTTCGCCTCGGATTCACGTTCCCTGAATCGATAGACTTGTACGAAGCTGAGCTGCCCGCCTTCATACTTGATGTCTTTCAGTTCGCCCAGTCCCCAAAAGCTCATCCAACTGCCGGCAAGCTCGCCTTCTTTGTTGCTGGAAAACGACAGAATTGATGTTATCTGTCAGCCGTTGAAGTCTATTTTGACCTGCCAGTCTTCCGTAATCGCTTTCTTTGCGGACCCGGCTGATACCAGTGCCGGGGACGTCAACAAAACTATAAGCGCAATGAGCCTGACTGATCAGCGACAATCATTCTATACCCCTACCCATTGTCAAGACAAAAACTTGGGGTTTTTAAGGTGGAATCAT
>CAYVIT010000172.1:0-5632 GCA_964451425.1 uncultured Pirellulales bacterium | reverse complement strand
TGGCACGCAGATACCTTAATTTTTCCATTCTGTGCACTTATCGAATCATCCCTTTTATGTTAAATTCAATAAACAGGATTGCTTTGTGCAGGCCTTATGAGTATACTAAAATAGTTTTCTTACTGGGAAATGAAAAATGAGATTTACTAAAATGCACGCCCTTGGCAATGACTATGTTTATGTCAATTGCTTCAAGGAAAAAATTGAGGACCCTGAAAGCCTGGCTCAAATCGTTAGCGACCGGCATCGCGGCATCGGTTCGGATGGTTTGATTCTCGTAGGCAGGTCAAAAAAGGCTGATGTGCGGATGCGTATCTTCAATGCAGACGGCTCGGAAGCCGAAATGTGCGGAAATGGTATCCGATGTGTGGCCAAGTATGCCTATGAGCACAATCTCGCCAAGGCAAGGGGGTCGTTTTCTCTGCCCGGCCAGTCCCCCTGCTGCCCTGTTTCACTGAAGATAGAGACAGCAAAAGGTGTGTTCACTGTTGGCCTTACAATGGATGAATGTGATAAAGTCCGCCAGGTCTGTGTGAATATGGGTCAGCCCACGTTGGCTGCTAAGGATATTCCGGTAAATTTGCCCGTCAGGGAAGTGGTTGAACAGCCAATGATGTTTCAAAGTCGGGCCTTTGTAATGACGTGTGTATCGATGGGCAATCCTCACGCAGTCTTTTTCTGTAATGACCTGTCAGCGGTTGACCTGGAGAAGTTTGGGCCTATTATCGAGAATCACAGCATCTTCCCAAATAGAATCAATGTACATTTTGTCCAGGTTAATAAGCCCTCGGAGTTTACGATGCGGACATGGGAGCGGGGTAGTGGAATTACAATGGCCTGCGGCAGTGGTGCTTGTGCATGCTGTGTGGCGGCGGTAAAGACCGGTCGAGGAGAACGAATATGCACTGCGCATCTACCGGGAGGCGACCTGGATTTGAACTGGTGCGAAGAGGATAACTGTGTCTATATGATCGGACCGGCTGTTGAAGTTTTTGATGGCATCTGGCCGGGAAAGTAACTCTTACATACAAAGCTTAAGAGCCTTACAGAATTCCACTGCTACTCCCGACCTGGCTAAAGACTGATTAGTCTCTGTCCGGGAACCGGTGATAGGGTGAATTCTCAAAACCTTGCCCAGACCTGATATTCTGCCTCCGGATTCAAGCAGGCCTGTTGTGGGAGGTATCGACAATTCTACTTTTAACAGGCTGCCCGGCTTAAATGTGTCGGTTGTAGTCTCAAAATATAATCCGCCGGGACTTACGTTAATTGTGCTGCCGGTATGAAAAATTTTTGCCGTTGAATCAACTTTACGGCACGATAAATCAAGCTTTATTGGTAATCGCCTGTACCTTCGCTTCTCAGAACTAACCATCAAATGCCTCCCTGCATTACTTATGGTATGTAGTTTTTATAAATACCTCGTGAATTTTTTATATTAGGTAGTGCAAAACCTATTCCAAAATAACATTAAACAAATCCCCTATTTTTACTTTTATAAGTGCATAGTAGGTATGAGGTTGAGCAGAATTATCCGACGTGACACGCCTATGCTGAGTAAACTTGGCAAAGTGTGCATTTGAATGTTGATAAATGGCAACGCTGAAAAATGATTATAGGAATTGAATGGCGACTATTGTTGAACTTAGCTGCTTATTTTATAAACTGTTATGTTTCTTATTAAATATGGAGTTCGTTCATTCCGAAAAAGAAACGAATGTGTTGTTTTTTCGCAACATCCGTACTTGACAATATGCTCTGGCTGTTTATTATTTGAATTATGCGTAGTCCGAAAAAATCACGGCCAAAACGTCTTAATCGCCGAAAGACGAGTGTCGAAGGTGACTCTGCAATATTTGGGCCGCTTGGCAAATTAATCGTTCAGTCATTACCGATAGGTGTTATCGCCTTCGATTCGGATTTGAAGATTATCGAGGCAAATACCAGGGCAGCGAAGCTAATTGACTTAGGCAGCTACATTGATAAGTCTTTGGCAAAAGGCACCAACAGTCCTGATGTGATGGGATTCGACTGGACGGAGCAGTTAAAATCAGTTGTATCAACAGGGAAGACCTGCGAATTCGACAGCGTCAATTATAAACGAAATGGCAAAACAAAGTTGCTGCAAATCGTTTGCTCACCCATAAAAAAAGCAAAAACAACAGGGATTCTCGGCGGAACTGTTGTAATCGAAGACATAACGGAAAAGGTCAATATCCGCAGACAATTGGCCAACGCCGAACAAATGGCTACTGTTGGCAGACTCGCTTCTAAAGTAGCTCATGAGCTAAATAATCCTATGGACGGGATACTGCGATACATTAATCTTACGATGAGAATTATCGAGGAACAAAAGCTCGAAAAACCCAGGGAGTACCTCACTCAGTGTCGGAAGGGACTTATGAGAATGGTTCAAATCGTAAGCGAGTTGTTGGAATTCTCACGCAGTACTTACGTTTCTTTGGAATATGTTGAAATAGGACAGATCATTGAAGACGCCATAAGAACGATGGATGCGAGAGCGGAAGCCTGCAATATTCGTATATCACTAAACTATAGCTGCGATATACCAAAAATCATAGATGGAGGTCTCTTTCAGGTGTTCTGTAACCTCATAAAGAATGCGATGCAGGCTATGCCGGATGGTGGGAAGCTGAGCATCTCAACCCGGCTTTCAGTGGATAACACTGCTGTGGTGGAATTTTATGACACGGGAACAGGTTTGCCGGCAGAGTACACCGACGTCATATTCGAGCCGTTCTTCACGACAAAAGAGGGCGGAACGGGGTTGGGATTAGCTATATGTAAGGACATAGTCGAAAGGTATCACGGCCGAATAACCGCCGAAAATTCTCCTAAAGGAGGCAGTATATTCACTGTATATTTGCCGATAGAAACCAGTTCGTTAGTGAAGATATAAAAACCTGTGAGGTATCTCAATGAGAGAAGAGAATATTCTTGTTATCGACGATGATAGAATCATATTGGATTCGTTGTGTGAGTTTTTGTCACTCGAAGGATTCAGAACTAATGGAGCTGAAACATTGAAAGGCGCTTTGGCTGAACTGGAAAAGCAAAGCTATTCGCTAATAATAACAGATGTAAATCTGCCGGACGGTGACGGCCTTGAATTATTAGATGTAATAAGAACAGAACACCCTCAAACAGTGACCATTGTGATAACCGGCTACGGCACCATTGAGAGTGCGGTCAGGGCGATTAAGCAGGGTGCATACGATTACCTTACAAAGCCTATCGGCGATGACGAATTACGGATGGCGGTAGACAGGGCAATAAAGCAGCATTCGCTTATAAGTGAAAACGAAGAGCTGCGTTTGCAGCTCGAACGGAAATACAGTCTGGAAAGTATAATCAGCCACGACTACAAGATGGCGAAAATGTTCGACCTCGTAGAGGCTGTTGCCGACAGCAATACTACAATTCTGATGGCCGGTCCGTCAGGCACCGGTAAGAGTATGTTGGCCAGAGCGATACACCATCGTTCCAGTCGACGAAATAAACCGTTTGTAGAGGTAAGCTGTGGCGCGCTTCCGGAAACACTGCTTGAAAGCGAGCTGTTTGGTCATGTAAAGGGTTCGTTCACAGGTGCCTTAAAAAACAAGGAAGGCAAATTTATGGCTGCACATAGCGGCACAATTTTTCTCGACGAGATCGCTAATGCCTCACCTGCTCTTCAGGTCAAGCTTCTACGGGTTTTGGAGGACAGGCAATTTGAACCAGTCGGCAGCAATAGGACTAAAACGGTCGATACGCGAATTATAACTGCATCAAATCGCAACCTCGCTGAGGAAGTAAAACAAGGCCGATTCCGGGAAGATTTGTATTACCGGATAGATGTAGTGACCATAAACCTGCCGCCGTTATGCGAGCGGGTCGGCGATGTTCGGCTGCTGGCAAAGCACTTTCTAAGAATTTACTGTGCCCAGCACAATAAGCAAAGGCTTGGTATTACTGATGAGGCCCTGGAGTGTCTTGAGCGTTACTCATGGCCCGGCAATGTCCGGGAGCTTGAGAATGTCATCGAGCGGGCCGTTCTGCTAAGTAAGAATAAATTCATTGGACCGGATGATTTGCCGAATACAATCAAACAAGCGCAGGACGATCGGAGCCAGACGTACAAGCAAGTCAGCCTGAAAGAGGCATTAGCTGAACCGGAAAAAAAACTTATTCGTCAGGCACTTGAAGCCAATCACTGGAACAGACAGGAAACCGCCAAGGCACTTCAAATAAACCGCACAACCCTATTCAAGAAAATGAAACGCTACGGCCTCTACACCGAGGCTGAACGGTTGGGTCTGACCTGATTTGCCGGAATTATTGTATCTTATATTTTCCGTTTTACACTTTAATGAATGACTTCTTGCGGTACATCCAGAAGAGGATGAGCCAGATGACGGCAAACGCTGCGAGGGGGTGGATAAACTCTTTCCAAGGACCGATGAATCTGTCCAGGCCGTTTACAAAGGGATCGCTGATATGGCGGAAGTTGAACAGGTGGGTGGCCATATATACGAAGATGGCATTAGTACCGATGACCACGAGACCGTATGCCCACTTCTTGAAGCCCCACACGTCTATCACGAGATAGAATAGTGCCAGTAGCAGATAGCTAAGACCGGCGGCGAAAAGGACGAACGAGCTGGTCCAGAGGCGTTTTATTATGGGGAAGAGGCCGGCGTAGAACTGGCCTATGCCGAAGAACCAGCCGCCCCACAGAGCACCGAGCGCAAGAGTTCCGATACCCAGGGCAACAAGGATATAGACTTTTTTGGGGCCGGATACTTGTGAGCGCAGGATGTGCCCTGCCATAACGCCGAGCATAACGGTACAGGCGAAGGTCATGCTGCTGAGTATCCATGTGTAGTTGAGGCCGTCATCGAACCGCCGCAGGATGACCCGGTCAATAAAAGCTGCGAGGTTTGCATCCTGGTCGAGGCGGTCCGCGACCCGGCCGGGGAAGGGAACGAGCATCATCAAGGCCCAGAACAAAAGCAGCAAAAGCACCGTCGTTATTATCTGCCAGCTAAGACGCATATTCAGGATGATGATTGCGGAAATAAGATACCCTGCCGCGATGGCCTGCAGCGTGTTGCAGTAAATCTTCAGTTTGGACGGGTCGATGTCCAGCAGGTTGCCCTGGGCAATCATGCCGAGGACAAAGAGGATTACGCTCCGCAGTACAACATGGATATAGAGTTTCCGCTTGCTGTCGCCGCGCTGGAGGCGCTTGCGGAATGAGAACGGCATAACGACGCCGACGATGAACAAAAACAACGGCATAATCAGGTCTTCAAACACAAAACCTTCCCACTCAACGTGTTTGAGCTGGTTCATTAGAAAGGCAGTCGTGGGATTGTCAAGTGCCGTGTGCAGGCCGTTGAAGATGTACCAGCCGCCGATTATCCAGAACATATCGAATCCCCGCAGTGCATCAATGGACATCACGCGGCTTGCCAGTGGGGCTTTGGGTTCCTGGGCCGTTATTTCCGGCTCCTGTAAATCTGTCATTTATATCTCCGCTAAACAGCGATTCACTTCTTACTTGCATACGATAAATGCCCGGGACTGGAGTCGAACCAGCACGACCCAAAGGTCACTAGCCCCTCAAGCT
>CAYVIT010000171.1:0-5656 GCA_964451425.1 uncultured Pirellulales bacterium | reverse complement strand
CCTAAAAGGTATAACCAGCCACTGCTCTTTTCGGAGAATGCTGTTAGCTCTTAAGCTTACTGTAAAAATTAAGGAATCAATGACAAGTGGAATTTGACCTGGACTATGCAAGACAGGTAATAAAAGCCGAAGCTGAGGCGATTGATGCGGTAACGCCGATTGTCGATGCTTCTTTTGCCGAAGCTGCCGAGATGATTTATAATTGTGCCGGCTCCTGTATCGTAAGCGGCATCGGCAAAGCGGGTATCATCGGGCAAAAGATTAGCGCGACTATGGCTTCGACAGGCACCCCAAGCCATTTCCTCCATCCGGCAGAAGCCATTCACGGCGACCTCGGCAGACTCCGAAATAACGATATACTGATTGTGCTGAGCTACGGCGGCGAAACCGATGAGATTATTCGCCTCATAAACCTTGTTAAGCAGCTCCAGATTAAACTGATAGCAATAACGGGCGACAGCGAATCAACTCTCAGCAAGCACGCGGATGTCGTGCTTTGTATGGGCGAAATGAACGAGGCCTGTCCGCTCGGCGTTGCTCCGAGTGTGTCTACCGCTTGTATGCTGGCTATCGGCGATGCGCTCGCCTTCACCGTTATGAAGGCGCGTAAATTCAGCGTTGAGGATTATGTTCGCTTCCATCCGGGCGGTTCGCTGGGTGCAAAGTTGATGACGGTTGAACAATCGATGATGTTCAGGCCGGGCGAAGAATTACCCATCGCACAACTCACCGATACAGTGGGCCAACTGCTTGAAAAAACCAGCGATGTAAAACGTCACGGAGCGGTTATGGTCGTTGACAAGGACGGTAAGTTAGCCGGAATCATTACGGATGCCGACCTTCGGCGTTTGATGACACAACACGAGCAGAAGGCTTTTCAGTTTAAGGCCGATGACATAATGACTGCCGACTGCAAGAGAATAAGAGCCGACTCCCTCGCCGCTGAGGCAACAGCTATTTTTCACAAATACAGAATTGATGACCTGCCGGTTGTAGATGCCGACAACAAACCTGTCGGCCTGATCGACGTACAGGATATTGTGACTATAAAAGTGGTAGGCTGAAACAAGATGCAGGACTCAGAAACCGAAAAGTTGAATGCGTCTCGTTTTTTTATGAGCATCGAGAATTTAGTATCGAGAATGGAGTATCGAGATTGATATGACTATGCCGAATCTCGCGGACATACAGATGCTGGTATTGGACGTGGACGGCGTCCTGGCGGATTCATCCATAATAATCAATGCCGACGGCAGCGAGAGCAAGATTTTCAGTTCGCTTGACGGCCACGGAATTCGAATGTGGCAAAGTGCCGGCTTGAAAGTCGCATTCTTAAGCGGAAGAGAATCCGAGCCGACAAAACGCCGCGCGCAGCAGCTCGACATCGAAAATTGTATCCAGGATTGTCACAACAAACTGCCCGCCCTGAAAGAGCTGGCTGAAAAACTCGGACTTCCCGCACAAGCGATAGCCTACGTTGGCGATGATTTGACGGACCTGCCCTCGATTCGGTACGCGGGATTTGGCGTAGCGGTGGCCAATGCCGTCGAAGAAGTAAAGCAGTATGCCGATTACATCACTACTCGACCCGGCGGCAGGGGGGCTGTCCGGGAAGTAATAGAATATATTCTGAAAAATACCGGAAGATGGCGGCAGCTTATTGAAAGATATTTGCCGCCTTCAAAAACGCCTTAGAGGATTCTTAAGGCTCCTTAACGGCAGATTAAAATTGGTATGATTGACTCACGCAAATTTCGTGTAGGGCTTATTTCGCTCGGAGCAGTGCTTGCCGCTTATCTGCTCTACAGCCTGGTAAGTAAAACGCCTCCGATTGAGATTGATACCGGTTCTGAATTGGAAGACACCATTGCCGATACAAATATTGGTGATTTTGGCGATGAGGTTGGAACGATTGGCGGAGTTGGGGTTGGCACTGTCCGAAAGGCAAAATACGTACACTTAAACGAGCAAAAGCAGATTGACAGGGAATTGGGCTTTGAAAAACTTCTCCACGAGGAGGGAAACGAATGGGAAATTGAAAAGCCTTATATGAACATTTTTCAGCGGAATTTAAACTGTTTAATTACCGCCGATAGAGGAAATGTTCAAGTCGAAACCGTTGGCGGAAGGCCCAGTCCGAAGGATGCCAAATTCACCGGAAACGTAGTTGCACACATTTTGCCTGAAAATACGAGCGATGTTCAAGAAGGCTTTCTCTATCTCGATGATGTTACTTTTATCAGTGATAAATCACAGTTTTTTACACTCGGCCCGGTCAAATACTCTTCGCAAGACGTTCAAATGCTCGGCAGCGGACTCGAGCTTATCTATAATGAACAACTGGAGCGAATTGAATATCTCAGAGTATTTCAACTGGAAAGACTGCATCTGAAAACCGCCGCGTCTGCCCTGTTTCCGACAGAGACTGCACAGGACCGCAGGCCGGCCGATGCGAATAGTCAGATGCAAACACAACAGCCTGAAAAAACTTTTACTCCCGATGATTCTCAAAAAGCCACAAGTTTACCCGCATCCGTTACGCAATCCGATGAACCAAATGAACCTGAACGCTACAGATGTGTATTCAGTAAGAATGTTGTAATAGATACACCCGAGCAGTTGATTTTTGCCGGTGAAAAACTTTTCCTTAACAATGTTTTCCGTCCTATAGACTGCGGTGACAAATCTGAGACAGCCGACCCCTGCGATGCGGCCCAGGTTGATAAGCCTGCCGCCGACAGCCCACCATCTGTGGCAAAGGAGTTGGAACCAAACTCAGCCGCCGCCCCGAATACACCTGTAAAAACGGACCAGGCCTCTATCGATATCGTTGTTACCTCTGAAAACGGCTTTGTTATTACTCCGATGGACTCTTTACAAACCGATACAAATTCTACTCAGATTAGTAGCGAGCAGTTAATTAAAACTGCCGCCGATAGGCTCGAGCAATTGAACAAAACTAACGGTCGAACAACATTCATCGCTCAAAAAATTGATTATTGTGCTTATACCCGTGATACTATCGCAAGCGGCCCTTCGGAGTTGAAATTTTATACAAGTGACCTGGTTCGCCCCGAAGCTAACGAAGCTAACGAAGTCGTCGTACCGGTAAAAATAACTGCCCGGGAAAAGGTCCGGTTTCTTCCGGCGTCAAATCAGGCCCTCTTCGAAGGCGATTGTCGCTGCGAGATGCAGCGAGAGGACGCCAACAGCCAACAGAAGTATGCGCTTTCAGCTCCACGGCTTACCGTGGATTTATCCAGGGACAAAGATATACGCCCCTCAGCTTCGGTCGCTACTATAGAACATCTGACAGCATCCGGCGGCGTGGTTCAACTCGACACTTCCAAGTGGGCGGGAGAAGAATTGCTTGGCTTTACCAAGCTAAAATGTCTTAAGTTTGATTATGATACCGCCCGGCAGTCATTTTTAGCTACCGGGCCGGGTATAATAGCAATAGACAATTCCAAAATCTCGGAGCCCAATGCAGTTGCAGGCAGGTTTAGCTTGCGCCGGCGGTGTTACGCGGTTGTGGAAAACTTTGATACCTTGACGTATTTATTAGATAAAAATATGATTATTGCCGAGGCCGAAGGGCAGGGCGTTGTCGCCGACTACTTTCCTGTTGTTGATGGAAAGGCCGGCCAACATTTTACGGTTACTGCCGGTCGTGTAGAGGCTTTTCTGTACGAAACTGATGATGGCCGAACAGAATATTCCACCCTTCGTGCAACAGGCGGAGTAACATACGAAGAAGAAAATATGGAATTTGCGGGCAGCACATTATTCTACGATGCCGACAAGGCCATAATAACTGTTCAGGGCGACGGCTCTCACCCCTGTATTTTCAACGGCGTCCCTGTTGACCAGATTGAGTACGACCTGGAAACCCGCAGGAAAAAATTTCAAATCGTCGGCCCCGGTACATTACAGAGAAAATAATAATGTCATTTTTTTCGCGGAGGTGAAGCGTCAATCATGCAAGTCTCAGAAATAACCGAGAGATGTTCACCTGTCTTTATAATCTGTGTACTTTTGACTGTCTTTTACATCCCGCCGGGAGCCTGCCTTGCAGACAGGGGCGGCTGGCACCTAAGCACTGAGCCGGTAACACTTACCGAGTCCAGCCAGCGCGCAATCATTGGCTGGGACGGCCAAACTCAAGTCCTGTGCCTGGCAACCGACGTCTCCTCGTCGAAGGAAACGACCGTCATCGAATTCCTTCCGCTTCCATCGGAGCCGAATGTAACACTGGGAAACAGGGAATCATTTGAAGCGGTCGAAAAAGTACTCGCCGAGCAATTCGTAAGATTTGTCAAGAGAAGGAAATCGTTGGATCTAATGAAGCGCGCAAGCGAAGGTGGCGGTGAGCCCTTTCGGATAACTTTTCACGAGCGTCTTGGCGCACACGACATGACGGTCGTAAAAGTAAATCGGCCCGACGAATTCGCAGACTGGGTACAGGAAAAAGCAAAGGCATTAACAGGAGGACAGGCATCTCTGCCCGATAGTATCCGCAAACTGATAACAAAGTATTTGAATGAGTACAACTGCCCTTATTTTGTCTTCGATGTAATTGAAGTCGGGCCCGACCCACAAAGTGTCGAACCGATAATATACGAGTTCAAAAGCCCCGTAGTGTTCTATCCCCTCGAAATATCCTCGACGTTTCACGGCCAAACAACAATTGATTTAATTATTTTTTCAAAGGGCAGCGTCAATCCAGACCCTTTCCGGCGGTTAGGCTTTCAGGTCTCCTCTGTTGGAAGCGTGCACGCCCCTGACATGAAGCGGGTTATGCCGCAGCTTGGAGAGTTGCTCGGTGAACGTGCGTATGTTCAAGCTTTCAGATATAAGGGTGACATTCAGGATTTGAAGGGTAATATTGCAGTGAGTTTACGGCGGGACAATCTGGCGTATACCTCTGGTGAGTACAATAGAACTATGTTTAGGTCTTTCTACTCCGGTGTTTTTGCTGCAATACTTGGAGGTGTGATTATTACCTTTGTCTGTCTATGGCCGATGTACTTTGCCGCAAGACGACAAAGACCTCGCTGGGGCCTGAGATTGCCGGCTGGTTTTCTGTTAGGGATGCCGCTTGGCTTTGGGTTGATTTTTGGGGCAATGAATTTGCTGCGTGTATTGGGTCAGGTAAGTGAATCCTTCCGATGGACATATTTCTATTCAGCCGAGCCGGTGACATTCGTTGCGTGTTCGATGGGAATGGGCTTCATAATATTTTGTTTTCAACTTGGCCTGCGGTGCCGCTGGTATCTTTGGTGGCTGGTCTATGCTGCTCTGGCCGTTCCTGCAGCGTTCGTCACCGACCCCAGTAGGATTGAAGACCTTTTTGAACGGGTCCCCTGGCCCCGGTTATGGGATAAAATGGCGTACATCTTCTTCGCATATCTTATCGTTTTTATTGTGCTATTTCTGATTGCAAGAATTCTCGTTTGGATAACCGGCCCGCGCAAGAACCGCCGCAGTTCATTGAGCAGATAGAGTAGTCAGATGCAGATCTGTTGTAAATCATCTATGGTTAATTCGCTCAGCTTTGTAACGACCTTCTCGGCCATAGTTAATTGCTCGGTACCGTAGGTGTTTGTTATCGCGACGGTGTGCATCCCCGCCGCTATCGCTGCCTCCAGCCCCCAAT
>CAYVIT010000170.1:0-5694 GCA_964451425.1 uncultured Pirellulales bacterium | reverse complement strand
CCTGGCGCCAAGGACATCTGGGGCCGAATGCACAGCCAGCCGGCGGATTCAAAACGCTCGGTACTTCGCCGCTCAAAGCGGTTCTCCGGCCCCTCAGCGACGGCTCGACCTGTGGAATTGCCGACATAAGGGCACGCGTATAGGGATGCAGAGGATTCTGATACAGTTCTTGTGATGTAGCTTGCTCCACTATCTTGCCCATATACATAACCGCAACGAAATCAGCGAAAAACTCCACCACAGCCAAATCGTGTGCGATAAATAAATACGTCAGCCCAAATTCGGCCTGCAAATCTTTCAGCAGATTCAAAATCTGCGACTGAATAGAAACATCGAGAGCACTTACCGGTTCATCACAAATAATCAGTTTCGGCTCCAGTGCCAGTGCCCTGGCTACCCCGATTCGCTGCCGCTGTCCGCCTGAGAACTCGTGTGGATAGCGGTTTATATGGTCCGGCGAAAGCCCTACCTTTGAAAGCAACACCGCGACTCGGTCGGTCAGTTCGCTTTTGGATACACGTGTTTGAACTTTTAACGGCTCACCGACCGTATTGCCAATAGTCATTCGCGGATTTAACGAGCCAAAAGGGTCCTGAAAGATAAGGCTAATCTGTCTTCGCAGTTGACGCAATTTGACCTTGTCGGCTGACAGAACATCCTTTTGGTTAAAAATCACACTGCCCTCGGTTGGCGGCACCAGTCGGATTATGCTCCGGGCGACGGTCGTTTTGCCACAGCCGCTCTCACCAACTAAACCCAGCGTCTGCCCCTTTTTGATGCCGAAACTTATCCCATCGACCGCTTTGACATAGCCGGCAGTGTGACGTAAGAGACCTTTCTTAATCGGGAAATAGGTCTTTAAGTTATCAACCTCAAGTAGATAATTGTTTGCGCTAAGCATCGTTTGATTGATATTCCTTGGATTCTTCGTTGGTTTCATAACCAGGCGCATGCCAACAGGCAACGCTTCGTCCCGGCTGGACCTGCCTTAGCATCGGCTCGACAGTCTGGCATTTTTTGTCGCTGCAACCTATCGGGCAGCGAGGATGAAATTTACACCCATTCGGGAAATGCAGCGGCTCAGGAACTGTACCCGGTATTGTCTGCAGACGCTTGCCGGAAAAACCCAGTTGCGGCAAAGACTTTAACAGGCCCTGTGTGTAGGGATGTAAAGGTTCCGCAAAAAGGCTCTGCGAATCGGCTACTTCCGCAATTCGCGATGCGTACATTACCGCTACATCGTCAGCCCGCTCGGCCACAACACCCAAATCGTGGGTAATCAGCAAAATGCTCATCCCATTTTGCGCTTGTAATTCGCCTAACAAATCAAGTATCTGTGCCTGAATCGTTACATCCAGAGCGGTTGTCGGCTCATCGGCAATTAATAGTGCCGGCTCGCAGCTTACAGCCATTGCTATCATAACCCGCTGTCGCATCCCCCCGGACATCTGATGCGGATATTCGCGTACTCGCTGCTCCGGGTCGGCAATACCCACTTTTCCCAGCGTCTCAACTGCATCTGCCCAGGCCTGGCTCGTACTTTTTTTCTGATGCAGCTTTATGGCCTCAACAATCTGGTTGCCCACCGTATAAACCGGATTGAGACTGGTCATCGGCTCCTGAAAAATCATAGAAATCTCATTTCCGCGAACCTTCCGCATATCTTTTTCGCTCAGCACTAACAGGTCTCTACCATCAAAAACAATCTCACCGCCGACGATTTTGCCCTGTGGCCCCGGAACCAGCCGCATAATCGAAAGGGCTGTCACGCTCTTGCCGCATCCACTCTCCCCGACAATCGCAAACGTTTTACCCTTCTTTATAGAAAAGTTTACGTCCTGAACGGCCTTTACAGTGCCTTCTCCAGTGAAGAAGTGTGTCGCGAGATTCTCGACCGACAATAATATTCCGTTATTCCGCTTTGGGATGCTGCGCACATTCATAAATCTACTGAATCCTCAATTTCGGGTCGAGTGAATCCCTCAAGGCGTCGCCGAAAATATTTAGCGCTAATGAAATAAAGAATATAGCTGCCGTTGCCGCGGCCATTTGCCACCATACGCCCCGGGACAGTTCAATCCTTGCATCGTTTATCATCGCTCCCCAGCTTGGTCGGTCGGCTTCTCCAAGACCTAAAAAACTCAAAATGACTTCCGCATGAATAAACGCAACAAATCGCAGGGAGAAGTCAATGATAATAAGGTGGAAAACATTTGGTATCAGATGTTTAAAAATAATCCGCCGCTCACTGCAGCCATAGCTGATTGCAGCCAAAATATATTCTCTTCCCTTGTGTTTGATGACCTCGCCGCGAATCAATCGACAAATGCCCACCCAGCTCGTAAGTCCTATTGCTAAATAAACCGCCGTGATACCCGTAATCTTATAACCGAAAATAGTCTTATCGCGCAGCACAACGGCAAAAGCCAATATCAGCAGAATATACGGGATTGAACTCAGAGTGGAATAAATCCAGACGATTATTTCATCTACAACACCTCGAAAATAGCCTGCAATAGCTCCCAATGGAACACCAATGGCAATACTGATAAACGAGGCACACAACGCGACAGTTATCGATATCTTCGTTCCGTACAGTGTTTTTCGGCAAACAGACTGCCCGAATATATCGGTGCCGAGATAGTTCACCGAACTGGGCGGCGCATAAGATGGGCCTACCTGCTCAGCCCATAGTGTCGGGCCAATGCGCCAATCAAAAAACTCAGCTAAATATATAAATGCCGCAAGCGAAAAGTAAATTAAAACCACAACAAAACAAACCATCGCAAATTTGCGTTTGCGAAGCCGTCTCAAGCCGTCCCGCCACAGACTCCTGCCCTTGGGCAGATGTGTTCTCGTTATGTTTTCTGAATCACTCAAGCGAAATCCTCGGGTCGACAAGCGAATAACAAATATCCGTTATAAGATTAAAGACTACGAAAAGTATCGCACTAATGTAAGTCATCGCGTTGATAACGAAATAGTCACGGGAAGAAATAGCTTCTATCATCAAATACCCCAGGCCCGGAATACCGAAAAATCTCTCAAGCAGCAGCGAACCCAGAAACAAAAATGGTATGGCCAAAACTACCCGCGTGATGATGGGTACCATCGCATTTTTCAAAACATGTTTGAACAAAACACGTTTTGTATCAAGCCCTTTGGCAAAAGCCGTGCGAACATAGTCGCTTCGCATCTCATCAAGCATAACTGTTCTATAAAACCGCAGATTTCCCCCCAAACCCGCTGCTATACCAATTAACACCGGAAGAGCTACATACTGTGCCATCGTCAAATCCGGCGAAAAGAATACCGGGAAAAGCCCCCATTTGTACGCAAGGAAATACTGGCCAAAAAGAATAAAACTCAAATAAGGAATGCTCATCCCGGCAACACAAATAAAGACCGCTAAAATGTCCCAGATTGAGCCGCGAACAGAAGCTACAACGAGTGCTAAACTTACAGAAATTATCACAATCCCAAAGAACATCGGCACCGTCAATGCAAGAGAAGGTCCCACGCCCCTTTTGATTTTGCCGATTATAGGCTCACGGTCCCGTGCTCTGCCGAAGTCAAATGTCAAAGCGCTTTTGAAGTGGTTTATGAATTGGCTGTCCCAGGCCAGAAAAAGTGGTTTGTTAAGGCCGTATTCTTCTCGGATTTCCTCAATTGTTTCCTGTGTTGCTCCTTTGCCGGCGATTTCTATGGATATATCACCACCAACGAGGGTGAACAGAACAAACGTGAGCAGCAGCACGCCGAATACAATCGGTATAGTATATAAGAGACGTCTAATGATGTAGGAGGTCATTTAATCTTTTTCAAAAGGTCCTTATATTCTGCACGTTTTTTCATATCGATTCTGCGATACTTACTCATCCCGTATGCAAAGGCGTGTGGCTTATAATTTTTGTACCAGTCATGGTGAAGGGCAAATACTACCCGGTGATTTAAAAAGGCAGCCGGGCAGTCTTCCAGAACAATCAACTCCATTTTTCGGTACAGCTCTCTTCTCTCAGGGCTGTCAAACATTACTTCTATTTTCTCATACAACTTATCGAATTCCGGATTGAGATAATTGAATCTGTTTGAACCCGGGGCCCAGTATTTGCTGTAAAACATCCCCAGAAAGTCTTCGTCATCGGGAATACTTGCTCTGACGCCGGAGCAAAACATCTGGACGCTCCTGGTGTTGACTTTTTCCATATATGTTGGCCAGTCCATATATTCGACATCTACATTGACGCCGATAGCGGTTAAATGCCGTTTTAGGAATTGACCAAATTGTCGGTAAAAAGAGTCTGTACCCGGGACAGCCATTTTTAGTACAGGCAGTTGCCCGCCGTTGATTTTTTCTGCTTCTTTCAGCAGTTCTCGCCCCTTTTCAGGGTCATATCGCGCATATCCTTTTTCTTTTATATTTGGGTCGTATGAATCCATTAGAGGGGGAATTATTCCGTGCGCAACCAGGTGGCGGCCGTTGAAGAATATCTCTATAAACTCTTCACGGTCGATGGCATAGCTTATCGCGCGGCGCAGCGGCTTGTTTTTACCAAGGACTGAGTCCTGCATATTGAAACCGAGCCAGAACGTCGAAGGGTCTGAGAATTTTTCCAAGCGAATGTTTCTCTGTTTCATAGCCGGCGTCAGTTCTCTGGTTTCCGTAATGGCCTCATTGTAGTTGTCTTTTGGGATTGGGCTGTTGTCAACTTTCCCCTGCAGAAACAGGAGCCAGGCGGGTTGATATTCCTCGATAACGGTCCATACAATTCTGTCGGCAAAAGGCATAATCCTGCCTGCGTCATCGAGATAGCCGGCCTTGGCGTCGCCAGGCCCACCTTCACTCGGATACGGCTCACCCCTGAAATTGGGATTACGAATAAGCTCGACATAGCTGCCGCGACGCCATTCTTTCAGGATGAACGGCCCCGTACCTACCGGATGACTTACAATGTCCCTGCCATAGGAATAGACCGCCTCTTTTGCAATAGGGGCCGTTGCGATATCTGCAAGAGCAGTACCGACCAGTTGCGGCCAGGGTTTTTTCAGCTTTATAACAAGCGTGTGCTCATCGCTCGCAGTCAAGCCTTCAACCTCACGGGAGTAATCCACATCCTCTTCGCTCTCGCAACCTTTTGTAATTCGGCGAAACTCATCAAGCCCCGCGATTTTGCCGTCAAACATAGACCAATTCTGGCTTAGATATTTGATGTTGGCTGTCCTTTTGATAGCGAAAATAAAATCTTCGGCTTTTAGCTCCCTGCCTCTGCCGCCGGGAAAACATTTGTCGTCCTGAAAACGAACTCCCTTCTTGATTTTTATAGTGTAAGTCAGAAAGTCGTCGCTGATTTGAGGCATCCCTTCAGCCAACAGGGGTACTATTTCGTATGGGCGTTTGAGGAAGTGGTATTGATATAGAGTCTCACATATCTGGCTGGTTACTGTGTTCGAGTAGACATCACGCACATTGCCCGGGTCAAGACCTTTTATCTTTGTGAAAAGGACGTGTCGCAGGACCATTTCGTCTGAATCTTCTTCTGATGGCGAACTGTTACATCCTGAAAGTGTAAAAGTTATAGCAATCAACGCTATGACCAATAATTTTTTTCCCTTGTGTTTCATAATGAACATCGTTTTTTCCTACTTATATTTTCTCTCCCAGAGGGGACGCCTCTCGGCGAGACGTTTGAGGTA